>CAYSGA010000037.1:0-11274 GCA_964430165.1 uncultured Eubacteriales bacterium | reverse complement strand
CCTCGTCTTCATCCTCGGCCCGACCGGGGTCGGGAAGAGCGCCGTCGCCCTCCGCCTGGCGGAAGCGCGCGGCGGCGAGATCATCAGTTGCGATTCCATGCAGGTGTATCGCGATTTCGATATCGGAACGGACAAGCCGTCGCCCGAAGACCGGGCCCGCGTGCCCCACCACCTGATCAACGTCGCGGATGCGGGGGCTCAATTCAACGCCGCCGATTTCGCCGCCCGGGCCCTGGAGGCGATCGCGGCCATCCGCAAGCGGGGGCGGCTGCCCTTCGTCGTCGGCGGGACGGGCCTGTATTTCAAGGCCCTCGAAGACGGGCTTTTCCCAGGACCGGGCCGGGACGAAGCCATCCGCCTCGCCCTCGACGCCGAGGCGCGGGCCCGCGGAACGGAAATCCTTTGGGAGCGCCTGGCCGCGGTCGATCCCGAATACGCGGCCCGAACCGGCCGGCGCGACCGGGTCCGCCTCGTCCGCGCCCTCGAAGTTTTCACCCTCACCGGCCGGCCTCTCTCCGAACACTTCCGGCGGACCGAAAGCCGCCTTGGGGACGAACATCTCGTCAAAATCGGGCTTGAAAGGCCGCGGGCGGATCTCTACCGGAGGATCGAGGAACGCGTCGACCGGATGTTCCATCGCGGTCTGGTCGAGGAAACGCGGGCGTTGCTTGCCCGGGGCGTGCCGGATTCGGCCGCACCGTTCAAAGCGCTCGGATACAAGCATGCCCTCGGGGTTCTCCGCGGAGAACTCGATCCCGCGGAGGCCGCCGCCCTCACGAAGATCGACACCCGCCATTACGCCAAACGCCAGATGACCTGGTTCCGGAAAACGGCGGATGTCCGCTGGGTCAACCCGGACGAAACCGACCCCGCAGAAATTTTCGCCGCCGGATGGGGAACGGACTGAGGCGACGATGGATCGAACCGTTCTCGTTCATCTGATAACCGGCTCCCGGGGCAAGACGGATGCGGTCGAATCCATGGCCGAGCTCGAGGATTTGGCCCGGGCGGCGGGCGCCCGGGTCGTCCGGAAGGTATACCAGACCCGGGCCTCGCCCGACGCCCGCACGTTCATCGGCGAAGGGAAAGTCGACGAGATCAAATCGATTCTCAAGGAGACCGGCGCTGACCTGGTCCTCTTCGATCAGGACATGAAGCCGTCGCAACAGCGGAGTTTGGAACAAGCCCTGGACACGCGGGTGATCGACCGGACCCAGTTGATCCTGGATATTTTTGCCCGGAGGGCCCGGTCCAACGAAGGAAAGCTGCAGGTCGAATTGGCCCAGTTGAGCTACCTTCTTCCCCGCCTGAGCGGAAAGGGCAAGGCGCTTTCGCGGCTCGGCGGCGGAATCGGAACCCGCGGACCCGGGGAAACGAAACTCGAAACCGACCGCCGCCGGATCGAAGCCCGGATCGCCCGGATCAGGCGCGAAGTCAAGGCGGTCGCCGGCCGCCGGGCGGGCCAGCGCCGGAGCCGGAAGGAAAGCCTGATTCCAACGGCCGCCCTCGTCGGATACACGAGCGTGGGAAAAACGACGTTGTTCAACCGTCTGGCCGGAGAATCCGCCTTCACCTCGCCCCAATTGTTCGCCACCCTGGATCCGCTCGTCCGGAGAACCTCGCTCCCCGACGGGCTTCCTTACTTCGTGAGCGACACGGTCGGCTTCGTCAAACGCCTTCCCCCGGCCCTTCTCGCTTCGTTCAAAGCGACCCTCGAGGAGGTTCTCGAGGCCGGCCTGGTTCTCCACGTCATCGACCTCTCCGCCCCGACCGCGGAAGCCCAGGCCGAGTCCGTGGAGAAGACCCTGGCCGAAATCGGCGGCGGCGGCATTCCAGCGATCCGGGTCTACAATAAAATTGACCGCCTCCCCGAGCGCCGGACGCTTCTCGCCCGGAACGAAAACGCGGCTGAAGGAGTCTATCTTTCGGCCGCGACGGGAGAAGGACTCCTCGCCTTGAAAAATCGCATCCGCGCTTTACTTTTTCAGGGCCTCCGGTTATTTTATATCCGCGTTCCCCATAACCGGGAGGACGTTTGGGCCTCGCTGGCGAAACGGTCGCTGATTCTGAAACGGCGGGAAGGGGCGGGTTATCGCGAGGCCCGGATCATGGCCGATCCGTTGCACATCATCGATCTCTCGGCCTATATCGTCGCAGGAGAACCGACGTGGTAAAGAAAACGGCTGGAGTTTTGGCGGCCGTCCTCGCCGCCGCCGCTTGCGCGACCATGACCCCGCCCGCAAACCCGACGATCTATCTGGAAAACCCGCCGGCCGAGATCACCGCCGGCCTCTCCCTCGACGACCG
This sequence comes from uncultured Eubacteriales bacterium, assembly GCA_964430165.1. Classification (GTDB taxonomy): domain Bacteria; phylum Acidobacteriota; class Aminicenantia; order Aminicenantales; family UBA4085; genus JAAZPG01. The sequence continues at coordinate 8,967 of CAYSGA010000037.1, read as the reverse complement.
AATCGCCGTCGACAAAGTCTGGGCCCTCCTCCGGCAGGAACGCGCGGACAAAGCCGAAAAAGCGGTCCTTCGGCTCGGGGAGAATCACCCATTCTACTGGACGGCGATGGGCTATATCGCCCTCCTCCGCAACGACATCGCCCCGGCCGAGGCCGATTTTCTCGGCTCCCTCAGCATCTCCCCGGACGTCGTTACCTCCCAGCTCGGGTTGGGACAGGTTTACCGGAGATGGGGCCGGAGGGAAGAGGCCCTGAAATCCTACCTCGAAGTGTTGAAACGGGATCCCGAGAACCTCTTCGCCGGGAAAGAAGCGAACGAACTGCGGACAGCGATCGTCGAGGGCCTGATCATCGAAGCCGACGCGGCGACCCGGTCCGGAAAAACGGCGGCGGCCAAGGAGGCGTTTCTCAAGATCCTCGAATATGCTCCGAAGCTTCAAATCGCCCACGTCTCGCTGGCCCGCCTTTTCGCCCGGGAGAAAGACTTCCCGAGGGCGTTATTTCATCTCGGGCTCGCCGCAGAGAACAACCCCCTGGACCGGACCGTCCTCCGCGAATACGCCGACACGCTTTATCAAATGAATCAATTCTCCCGAAGCCTGGACGCCTTCCAGCGCCTGCAGGCGCTCGACCCCGCCGACAAATCGGTCGCCGAACGCCTGGACGCCCTGAAAGCCCGGCTGGGAGTCGTCGACCTTCCCGACGAATACCGGGAAATCCCCGAGCTCGGCATGGTGACCAAAGAGGACGTGGCCGCCCTGATCGGGGCGAAGTTCAACGACCTCTGGGCCGGGATCGCGGTCCGCCCGCCCGTTCTCGTCGACATCTCGACTTCGTGGGCCCGGACCTTCATCGTCAAAGTCGCCGCCTCTGGGATCATGGAGGTCTATTCCAACCACACGTTCCAGCCAAAAAAAACGATGAACCGGGCCGAACTGGCCGAAACGGTCGTCCGTCTGGTCGATTTCCTCAGGAAAAAAGGCCGGACGATCGTCGTCCAGATTCCGGCCGAACGGATCAAGCTGGCGGACGTGCCGCCGGAACACCCGTACGCCTCGCCGATCGTCTCGGCCGTGTCTTACCAGGTCATGGACGTTTTCCCCGACCGGACCTTCCGGCCGGAGCAGCCTGTGCCCGGAGCGGAGGCGATCCGGATTCTGGACCTGCTGGCCGGATTGGCGAAAGAGCCCGGAAAATGAGCCGGCCGCAAAATCCGGGAACGGAAGGGTGGGTCTCCTCCGCCGTCACCGTTCCCAACATCCTCAGCGCCTTTCGCATCCTTCTGGTTCCCCTGTTCGTCTGGTCTCTTCTGGAGGGGCAAACCCTCGAACCCCTCGTCATTTTTTTCATCGCCGGGATCTCGGACCTGTTCGACGGATTCATCGCCCGCCATCTCCATCAACGGAGCCGGCTGGGCGCGATTTTGGACCCGACCGGCGACAAGCTCCTCATGGCCGCGTCCTATATCCTCCTGACCCTCCCTCAGGTCGGAGGCCCCAACCGGATCCCGCTCTGGTTGACGGTCATCGTCTTCGCCCGCGACCTGATGATCGTCGGCGGCGTCCTTTGGGCCTACCTGGCCTTCGGAATCAGGCCCGTCCTGCCGACATTCGTCGGAAAATTGACGACGGCGTTCCAGGTCGGGACCGTCTTTCTGGTCCTCCTGACGAACCACCTGGGGGAAAAAGCCGGTTGGATGGACGCCTTCTACGGGATCACGGCCGCGCTCACGCTGGCCTCGTGGATTCTCTATTACCTGCGCGGCCTCCGCATTCTCCGGGAGCGCCGCTCCACCGAACGGGATTGACCGCCGTCAGCCCATCGATTTGTCGATGAAGCCGCGCCGGAGCGTCATCCAGATGATTTTCAGGTCCAGGGCGAAGGACCAGTTCTGGATGTAGTAGAAGTCGTGCTCGAGCCGTTTCTCGATCGACGTCCCCTGCCGGAGGCCGTGGACCTGGGCCCACCCCGTCAACCCGGATTTCATCTTGTGCCGGAGCATGTATTTCGGGATGCTGTCGGTGAATTCCTTGACGAATTCGGGCCGTTCCGGACGCGGCCCGACCAGGCTCATGTCCCCCCGGACGATATTCGCGAGCTGGGGCAATTCGTCGAGGCTGTATCTCCGCAGCAGCCGGCCGATTTTCGTGACCCGCGGGTCGTCGGGCGCGCACATGACCGGCCCCGTTTTTTGTTCGGCGTTCGTGACCATCGTCCGGAATTTTTGAATGTTGAATCTTTTGCCGTCCAGGCCGAACCGTTCCTGATGGTAGAAAACCGGCCCCTTGGACGTCGTCTTAATGATGATCGCCACGATGACCAGAAGCGGGGAGAGGACCAGCAGGGCGAGTCCCGAAACGACGAGGTCGAACAGCCGTTTGAAAACGCGCTTGACGCCGCGGAGAGGGACCTCGTCGACGGAGATGACGGGAAACCCGTCCAAGTCCTGGACATTGGCTTTCAAGGTCAAAAGCTGGAACAGGTCGGGGATGAGCCGGACGCTGACCGGGTATTTATTGACGACCTGGAGGGCTTCCAGGATTTCCGGGTAATTTTTCAGCTCAAGGGCGACATAGACCTCCTGAATGCCCTGAGTCTCGATGACCTTGCCGAGATCGGACACGGGCCCGAAAACGGGAATGCCGCCGTCGACCGGAAGGTTTTTTCCGGCCGGTCTGTGGTTGTCGAGGAAGCCCTTGACCACGAATCCGAGGTCCTTGTACTGGAACAGTTTCTGGGCGACGGCCACGCCCATTTCCCCCGCGCCGACGACCAGGACGTTCCGCAGGTTGAGGCCGCGGGCGAACCGCCGCTTCATGAAAAAATAGATCTGGTTGCGAAAAAACGAAATCGTGAGAATCACCCCGACGAAATAGACGGCCAAAAAGAGGTGGGAAAGCTTCACGATCTTCATCCGGAACAGCGGCGCCGCTCCCCCGGAATAAGCGTTTAAATACCCGGAGACGGCCATCACGACGATCAGCGTCAGGACGGCGTTGACGGTGATGGAAAAGAAATCGTCGAACTTGGTCCGCCGGAGGCGGCTTTTATAAAAACCCTGAAGAAAGAAAACGGCGAGATGAACGGCCAGGAAAAGGGGCAGGACGATCAGGTAGGATCTCCACGTCGGCGTTCCTTTGGCCGGGTCCACGGGGATGAAATACGAATGAAACCGGAAGGCATAGGAATAAATGAACGTCGCCGCAATGGCCAAGACATCGCTGGCCACGAAGAGAGCCGAGAGGCGGGCCTGGTATCTGCTGATCACTGTGAGTCCTTGAATTCCCGCCACAAGGCGGCCAGACGGGTCTCCATCTTCGTCCTGAAACCATCCCGGGAAAACGCCCGGGCGTGGGCGCAAAGAGAGGCCTTATTAAAAGTCAACCCCCGGCATTTGTCAAGGACGGCAGCCAGCCCAGCGGGCGTCGATTCCTGGAATAAAAGGCCCGTTTCGCCGGGCCGGACCGTTTCCAGCGCTCCTCCCCGCCCCAGGGCGACGACAGGGGTCCCGCAGGCCTGGGCTTCGACGGCGCTGATCCCGAAATCCTCCTCCCCCGGCATGACGTAAGCGATGGCTTCCTGATAAAGCCGGCGGAGTTCGGTCCCCTCCACGGACCCCAGAAATTCGACCGTGGGACCGGCCGCCGCCCGAAGGGCCCGCATGTCCGGGCCGTCCCCGACGACCTTCAGCGGATATCCCCCGAGGTTGCAGGCCGCGACAGCCAGATCGATCCGCTTATAGGGAACGAGCGCCGTCACGACCAGGAAATATTTTCGCTCGGGCAGGGAATCGGGGGGAACGAAGAACGCGGTGTCGACCGGCGGGTGAATGACTTCGGCCGGCCGGCGGTAGTATTTTTCGATCCGTCCGGCGACCGCCCGGGAATTGGCGATGAACCGGTCTACGCGGGCCGAGGAGGCCACGTCCCAGTTCCTCAACCGATGAATCATGGGCGGAACGACGTATTTGGCCGGAAATCCCAGCTTTCCGGGGCCGAAATAGGCAAAATACTGGTTCCAGGCGTATCGAACGGGGGAATGGATGTAGGCGACGTGGAGAGCCTCGGGTTTCGGGATGATCCCCTTGGCCGTGCAATGAGAACTCGAAACGACCAGGTCGAAATTCTGCAGGTCGAACGACTCCGCGGCCAGGGGAAAGAGAGGGAGATAATGGCGATAATGTTTGCGAAGGAACGGCATCCCTTGCAGAAAACTCGTCCGGATGGTCCGTTTTTCGATGTCGGGAATCTGGCTCCCGGGAAAATGGAAGAGAGTGTATATCGGCGCGTCCGGGAAAATTTCAGCCAGGACCTCGAGGACCTTTTCCCCGCCGCGGCGGCCGGTGAGCCAGTCATGGACAAGGGCGACCCGCGCATTTTTCATCAGGGAGATTATAGCCCCTTCACGGCCGCGAGGTCCAGATAAAGCCGTTCGGTTTCGGCGACCATTCGTTTCAGGCCGAACGCCGGCGGAATCTCGCTTCGAGCCTTCTCCGCTAGCCGTCGGGCGAGGGCCGGGGCTTCCAGAAGACGCCGGACGGCTCCGGCCAGGGCGTCCGGGTCGGCCGGAGGGACGAGCAACCCGGTTTCCCCGTCGCGGATGATTTCGCGGGATCCCTCGATATCCGTGGCGATGATGGGTTTGCCGAGCCCGGCAGCTTCGATTAAAACCAGGGGAAGGCCCTCCCAGAGCGAAGGGAGGACGAAAATATCGAAGGCGGACAGCAGATCGAGCGCATCCGACCGCTCCCCCGCCAGGATGACGTGGTCGGCCAGCCCGAGCCGTTCGATTTTGATCCGGATGCGTTTTTCGAGAGGCCCGCCGCCGACGACGACGAACAGCGCCCCCGAATTCCGCCGGAGAATCTCCGGCGCCGCCTGGATGAAATACTCGACGCCCTTCTGCCGGTGCAGACGGGCGACCGTCCCGATCACGGGAGCACGGAGCTTCAACCGCAGACGGAGATCGTCGATCCTCCGGCCGCGGTCCAGGTCGGAGGCCGGGTCGACGGGCGCGACGCCGTTCCGGACAAGATGGAGGCGGTCGGCCGGGGCCAAATGGAATTTCCGGGCCCGGGCGAGGTCCGCCTCGGAAACGCAGACGACCGCCGACGTCGCCCTGCTCATCGACCGTTCCAGGCCGATGAAGACCCTCCTCAGGACGGGGTTGCGATAATGAAGATAATGGATGCCGTGAAGCGTATGGACGACGACGGGAGTCCCGGCGCGGCGGGCGGCCCGCCGCCCGAATAGGCCGGCGATTCCGCCGTGGGTGTGGAGGATGTCGATTTTTTCGGAGGAAAGCAGCCGGGCGAGGTCCCGGCCGAGGCCGGCCGCCGGACTTTTTTTAAATTCCGCCGGATGAAAGGCCAGCCCGAGTTTGCGGATTTCGTCTTCCAAAGGGCCGCCGCTTCCGGCGCAGACCGAAACGTCGAAACGGCTCTGGTCGAGGTGCCGGGCCAACGTCAGGAGAATGGCCTGACCGCCGCCGAGCGACGGTTTGTCGATCATTTCCAGGACCCTCAACCGGTTCACCGGCTCCCCCTCCCCGTTTTCAATAATTCCCGATAGGCCGCCCATCGCGACCGCCCCTCCTCGCCCCGGAACCGGCCGAAAAGTTTTTGACAACGGAGGTTCCCCCGAAGGTAAGCGCGCAGGAGCCGGAGGGATCCGGGCGAAGCGTGCTTTCGATAGAAGGTCATTTGGCTTTTTCGGTATTCGAAGCGACCGGCCTCAGGACGCGTTCCCGTCGTCGCGCCGCCTTTATGAAAAACCCGGGCCGCCGGAACGAAGAACAGGCGCCCGCCGGACGCGCCCATCCGGACGCAAAGGTCGATATCCTCGAAATAGAGGAAAAACCTCTCGTCGAACCCGCCGGCCGCGTCAAACGCCGAACGCCGACAGAGGAGGCAGGCCGCGCTCAGCCAGCTCGCTTCGCGCGTCCGCGGGCTACGGCGCAGGGTCCGTTTGGCGAACGGATTCAGGACGAATTTTTGCAGGAGCTGGCCCCAAAAATCGACCCGGTTGCCGAAGGAAACCTGGACCTTCCCTTCGCCCGGGAAAAGAAGCGGTCCGGCCGCAACCGTCCCAGCCTCGGCGCAGACGGCCTCGAGGAGGGCCGGAACGGCTCCGGGTTGGAGGATCGTATCGGTGTTCAAAAAGAGCAGGAATTCCCCCGTGGATTCCCGGACGGCTCGGTTGTTCGCCGCGCCGAAACCGGGGTTTCCCCCGTTCCGGAGGATCCGAACGGAGGGGAAAGCGGCGGCGACGTCCTCGAGGCCGCCGTCGGTCGAGGCGTTGTCGACCAGGATCACTTCGAGCGGGATGTCCGGGGGCGTCGAAACGACCGCCTCCAGGCACGGGGTCAGGTTCAGGCGGTCGTTGAAATAAACCAGGATCACGGAAAGGAGGGGGACGTTCATCCGCGGCCGCCGCCCTTTTCCCCGCCGTGAAGGGAAGCGAAGAGGGGGCCCCCCCCGCCGGCGTCCGGCGACGGAGGAACAAGAAGCGTCCGGCCGCAGACGTCCAGCAGGACTCGCTCCACGCCCTTAACCTGGCGTTCGATCGAAAATTTCTCCCGAACCGTCCGGAAGCCATTTTCGATGATCGCCGGCCGGCGTTCGGGATGGTCGAAAATATCGGTGAGCGCCGCGGAAAGAACATCGGTGTCCCGGGATTCGGCCAAATATCCGTTCTCCCCGTGCCGGACGATTTCGGCCAGACCTCCGGCCCGGATGGCCAGCACGGGCACGCCGGCGGCCATCGCTTCGAGCGCCGCCCGGCCGAACGAATCGACGACCGAGGCGACGACGACGACGGATAAGGTCTGGAGGACTTCCACCAGGTCGGAGCGAAAACCGGCGAAATAGACGCGTCGGGAGAGGCGGTTCAGACGGACGAGCCGCCGGAGGCTCCGTTCATACCGGGATTCGGCGGTCGCTCCGATGAAGATGAGTTTCAAGTCCGGATACACGTCCGCGAGCCGGGCGACGGCCAGGAGGACCTCTTTCTGGCCTTTGCCCGGATAAAGTTTCCCGATCACTCCGATCGCCCGGGCCCCGGTCTCCAGCCCGAACTCGGCCTGGACGATATCGCGGAGTTCCGCATCGGCCGGGCGGATGTCCAGGCCGTTATAAACGAGAACGAGTTTTTCCGAATCGGGGAACGCCGCCCGGGTCCCCTGGGAATTGACGATCACCCGGGCCGAGTGATCGAGAATGAACTTTGTCAGCGCCCGGGACCCGCGAAGGTAATGAAGAAAGGCGTAATCGCCGGCGAGGATTTCATGAATCGACCAGACATGAGGAAGTCCCAGGCGGCGGGCGGCCAGGGCGCCGCCGAACGTCGCGGCCGAATTGGAAAGGACGACCTCGACGCCCCGGTCGCGGGCGATGCGGGCGATCCGGCGCACGGCCCGCCGATTCAAGGCCCAGGCCGCGGGCTGACGCCAGACCCTCCTCTTTTCCGTCACCCACCATTTCATCGGGACGATCTCGACGGGAACGCTCGCTTTTTCGGCCGCCGGGCCGAGCGGTCCGGGCCGGGGGATGATGAGCGTCGGGTCGAACATCTTCCGGTCGAGTCGGCGGAGTGTTCCCAGAAGCCAGAGTTCCGCGCCGTTGAGTTCGGCCGAATGAGAGACGAACAGGATGGAGATCATGTCTTCCGCGCCGTTTTTTGATAAAAGTCGAGAGTGGTTTCCGCGGTCCGGCGCCAGCGAAAAAGCTCCGCCCGCCGGACGCCCCGGACACGCAGGGTGTCCCGCAACGGGTCGTCTTCCATCAACCGGAGAACCGTTCGGGCGATGTCCTCCGGGTCTTCGGGTTGGAAGTACAGAGCCGCGTCGCCGCCGATTTCCGGAAGGGCGGAAACCCCGGAAACGGCGGCTGGCAGGCCGCAGGCCATGGCTTCGAGCAGAGGAAGTCCGAATCCTTCCGCGTGCGAAGGGAAAACCAGCCCGGTCGCGGCCCGGTAAAGGGCCCGGATTTCGATGTCCGACAGATAGCCCGCCCGGCGCACCCAGGACTGAAGCCCCCGTTTATCGATCGCCTGTTCAACCTTCGCCCGGTCGCCCCCGGCCCGGCCGGCCAGGACGAGCGGGATGCGGCCGTGTTTTTCGTGGACCAGGGCCAGCGCTTCGATCAAGGCCGGAACGTTTTTACGCGGCTCGAGCGCCCCGACGAACAACAAAAAATCGCCGGGCAGGTCGAGCCGGCGCCGAATATCGGCCGTTTCCTCCGAAGCGGCGGGTTTCTCGAAGACGCGATTCAGCCCGAGATAGGTCACCTTGATTTTCCCGGCGTCCAGACAGAATCGTTCGCGGATCGCCCGCGCGCTGAATTCCGAAATCGTAACGACGCCGTCGGCCGACCGGAGGGAGTTCTCGGTTTTGCGGAGAAACCGGTCCCTGGCTTCCCGGTCGGCCTTCTCCGGATCGTCCATGAAGAACAAATCACAGACCGTGACGATCGCCTTCCCGGACGCGGGCAGCCGCAGCGGCGTCGGCGAATGGCTCAAATCCAGCCGGGCGCCGAATACCCGGTCGAGCTTCGGACGGCCGAACACGTCCCAGGCCGCATTGACCGCACGGACCGGCCAGCGCTTGTCGACGAACTTCAATTTCGCAAACGGGGGGACCTTGGCGCGCGGGAAACGGTCTTTATAGGACGCCGAAAAAAGACAGTATTCGTTGTCCCGGTCGATAGCCGCCAGTTCAAATAAAAGGTTCTTGAAGTAGACGCCCACGCCGGTTTCCTGTTTGAGGAAGGGGCGGACGTCGAATCCGATGCGCATTTTTTGTAAATGTATGACATCCGTCAGAGACTGTCAATTAGAAACACGGAGCTTTTCGCTTGGATTCTCCGCCGAATCCGATAAAGGAGTCGATAGTTGAATCAATGCGCACGGGTCCTGACGCGGAGCGCCCCTGCTCGCGCCACCCATCCCCCCGTGGGGAACCCCTGGCGCTG
>CAYSGA010000036.1:0-11381 GCA_964430165.1 uncultured Eubacteriales bacterium | reverse complement strand
CGGCCGAGGACGCGGAGAACGTCGTCGTCGAACGACTGCGCTCCGACGCTCAAGCGCGTGACGCCCGCCCGGACCCATCCCCGAAAAACATCGTCGTCTGTCCCGTCGGAAGGATTGGCCTCGAGTGTGAATTCGACCGGCCGCAGGGGAAGCCGGTCGGCCAGGTCGTCCCGCAGGCGGGCGATGTCGTCCGGCTCCGCCAGGGACGGCGTTCCCCCGCCGAGATAAAGCGTATCGAATTCTGGAGAGTTTCCAAAGATTTCGGAGTCCGGGCCGGAGGCGAATCGCTCCGCTTCCGCGACGATCCCTTTCCGCCAATGATCGATCCGCGACCGGTCGGCGGTCGGCTCAACGGGGACGCTGTAAAAATGACAATACGGGCATTTCCGGCGGCAAAAGGGGAAATGGACGTAGAGGCCGGCCTTGAAGGGCTTCAAGCCATGACGATTTCGAGGATTTCGTCGGGAGAATCGACGATGTAGGTCGGGTCGTGGTCGGCCAGAAAATCCCGGCGCTGAAAACCCCAGCTCACGGCGATGACCGGGACTTTGGCTTTCCGGCAGGCGTCGATATCGCGTACTTCATCGCCGACATAGATGACGTCTTCTCGCTCGACTTCCTCTTCCTTCATGACGTGCCGGAGGGCTCGCGTCTTGCCGAAAAAGTTTTTTTCGGAATGGATGAAATCGAACACTTCCAGCTCACGGGCCTGAAGGAATTTTTCGACGTTCTCGGTCGAATTGGATGTCAGAATGCCCAGTTTCACACCGAGCGCTTTAAGTTCCAGGAGAACTTCCCGGATGCCCGGGAAGAGGCCCAGTTTGTCGATTTCCCGGCCGATTTCTTTTTGATAGTGCAAAACGAGATAAGGCAATTTGGCCAGCGGAATCCGATGCTTTTTGAGGATCTGCCGGCTCGACATTCCCCGCATGGCCTCGATGTCCGTTTGATCGAGCGGGGGAATCCCGAGGGCTTCGTTATACTTGTTGGCCAGACGGACGATGGCCGCCAAGGTGTCGGCGATGGTGCCGTCAAAGTCGAAAATGAGGGTCAGGCCCTTCTTGCGAGGTGGAATTTCCCCCTCATTCTGATTGCGCGTTACGGCTTTGATCATTGGAGTACCCGTGAACAGCCATGATAGAGGGGTATCATCTTTTTGTCAACTTCTTGTCGTTTTTTGTTAAAAAATCACCCTTTAAGGGCTTGGCGGCGCTTCGCTGAACCCCTGAGGGGGGGGCGGGAGCGATTGACTTGAGGACGCGGCATCTACTATAAGGGAGGAACCATGGCGCGGCGGTCGACCGGAACGGCTTCGGGGCTCATCGTTTTTTGGGTGATCGCTCTGGTCCTGAGTTTCCTTAACCTCTCCGGGTTCCTCATGAACGACGACGAAGGTGTCTACCTTTACTCGGCCTGGCGGGTCGGTCTCGGAGAGGTCCCCTATCGTGATTTTTCTCTCGTCCAAGCGCCGCTCAGCTATTATCTGGGGGCGGCGGTTTTCAGGATTTTCGGGCCGTCGGTTTGGGCGGCCCGGGCGCTGGCCGTGTTGTTCATGTCCGGCGCGGCTTTTTTTATTTTCAAAGCCGCCCGCCGGTTCTTTAAAATGAAAACCGGGTTCGCCCTCGCCTCGGCTGGTATTTTTCTTTTTAACAAACATATCTTCTTCCTCGGCCGGAGTTTCATGCCCGATGTTCCCATGCTCTTTTTCGGAGTCGCTTCGCTCTATTTCGCCCTTCGGGGAGAGGAAGCCGCGGGGACGGCCGAATTCAGGCGAAGGGCCGCGCTTCTCGTCGGCCTGATGGCCGGCCTTTCGACCCTGGCCAAAATCAACGGGATTCTGGTTTTCGCCGGATATGTTTCCTATCTCGTTTTCGAAGGAATCCGCAAGCGGAAATCCTGGAACGAGGCCGTCGTCCAGGCCGCTTTTGCCGGGGCGGGAGTCGCGCTTTCCTTCGGGATTCCTTTCGGACTTCTTCTCATCTTCGTTCCCGGGACCTATGACGCGGTCTTCGGCTTTCACGCCGCCAAGGAAGCGGTCGCCGGATTCACGTACGCGTCTCTCGTCCTCCGGCGTCTCGTCCAAACGATCGGTAATCACAATTACGGTCTCGTGGCCGGAGTCCTCGCCGCCCTCAGTTTGGACCGGGGCAGACGGGAAAGCGGCGCCGGGCGGAGCGATCGGGATCGGGCAAAGACCGCTCTCTGGATCTTCGCCGCGACGACGCTGGCCCTGGTCTTTGTCCCCAGCCGGTTTTTCCTCCGTTACGTCGTTTTCGCGGCCGCGCCCGCGGCCCTGCTGTTCGGCGTGGGATTTGAGGCGCTGGCGAAAAAGAAAAACGCCGGCCGGATCGGCCTTCCGATATTGACCATTCTGGTCCTCCTGTGCCTCGGCCCGACCCTGAGCCCCAAAAAGATCCTCGCCGGAGACGAAGGGACGAGAGCCGCGGCTTCCTTCATCCGGGAAAACACCGAGCCGGATGATTTCGTTTTCGGCGACGACCCGTTCCTGAATTTTCTCGCCCGACGGCCCTGCCCGCCGAAACTGGTTGACGTCTCCGAAGCCATGATCACGGCCGGCCGGATCACCACCGCCGAGATCGTGGAGGAATGCGAGAAGCTTGCCGTCAAACTCGTCTTCGTCGAAACGGGGGCGTCCGCCCATCACCTGGTCAAATTGAAGGATTATTCCGGTTTCCGGAATTACCTTCTCGACCGGTACCGTCCGGCGACGGCGATCCGGCGGGAATTCCTCAACGTCGAGTTCTTCCTCCGGCCCGGCGATTGAATTCCCCCGTTTCTTGACACTCCTCAGGGCTATTCGATAACATCGAACCGCAATTAAAATCTTTTTGTTCGAGGCGACCATGCGCTACATCGGGACTCATGCCAATCATCCGTTCGCGTCCGCATCTGAGGCCGTCCTTCTGGGGATGGTCCCCCGGGGCGGTCTGTTCGTTCCGGAATTCATTCCCCGACTGGATGCGGACACCCTGAGCCGGCCCGACTACCTGGAAACGGCCCGGCGGATCATGGCCGCATACTTCACCGATTTCGAGCCAGGCGTTCTCGACTCCTGCCTCCGGCGGGCTTACAACAAAGAAAACTTCCACACGCCCGACATCGTCAATCTCCGGCCGCTCGGCCGGCGCCGTTATCTCCTCGAACTCTTTCACGGCCCGACGGCCGCCTTCAAGGACGTCGCCCTTCAATTGATGCCCCACCTAACGACCACGGCCAAATCGCTGACCGGCGACGGGACGCACACGCTGATTCTGGTCGCGACGTCCGGGGACACGGGCAAGGCGGCGCTGGAAGGCTATAAAAACACCGAGGGCATTTCCATCGCGGTGTTCTATCCGGACGGCGGCGTGAGCGAAGTCCAGCGTCTCCAGATGGTCACGACCGACGGCCGGAACACCAAGGTTTTCGCCGTCCGCGGCAACTTCGACGACTGTCAGACCGGCGTCAAGGCCCTGTTTCTCGACGCCAACCTGCGCGACTACCTGGCCGGGATGTCGATTAAGCTCTCGACCGGAAACTCCATCAACTGGGGGCGCCTGGCCCCGCAGATCGTCTACTACGTCCGGGCTTACGCGCTGCTTGCCGCCCGGGGAGAAATCAAATCCGGCGACGAAGTCGACATCTGCGTCCCGACCGGAAACTTCGGCAACATCCTGGCCGCCTGGTACGCCCGGGCGATGGGGCTTCCCGTCCGCCGCCTTTTCTGCGCCTCCAACAAGAACAACATCCTGACGGATTTTTTCCAGACCGGGGTCTACGACACCCACCGCGAATTCCACCGGACGTCTTCGCCCTCGATGGATATCTTGATATCCTCCAATCTGGAGCGCTTTCTGTTTGAAATCGCCGGGCGGGACGCCGACAAGATCAAACCGTGGTTTTTGGACCGGTTCCGGACCGGGCGGTTCGAAATCGACGCCGAAACGAAAAAAGCGATCGATGCCCTCGTCGTCCCCGGCTGGGCGGACGAGCCCCGGGTGTTCGCCGAAATCAAGAACGTCCACGAAGAGACCGGCCTGGTCATCGATACCCATACCGCGGTCGCCTCGGCCGTTTCCCGCGACATCGGCCCCAAGGACGGCCCGGCGACCATCATCGCCTCCACCGCCAGCCCGTTCAAATTCGCGGGCGACGTTTTAGCCGCGATCACGGGCCGGGCCGAACCGGACGAATTCAAGGCGATCGACCGCCTGAGCGAGATCGCCGGCGAGCCCGCCCACCGGGCGGTTCGCGGGTTGAAGGAACGTCCGGTCCTCCATGAAGGCGTTCTCCCGATTTCCCAAATGCGCGAAGCCGTCATCGGTTTCGCCGAAAGCGTCAAAGCCCGGACCTGACCGAAAGGACACCGCGTGAAATACATCATTCTCGTCGGCGACGGAATGGCCGATGACCCCCAGCCCGCCCTCGGCGGGAAAACCCCCTTGGAAACGGCTTCTACCCCGAACATGGACCGGGTCGCCGAACGCGGCCGGGTCGGCCGCGCCCTCACCATCCCGCCCGGTCTCCCCCCCGGAAGCGACGTGGCCAACCTTTCGCTCCTGGGTTACGACGCGGCGGTCAACTACCAGGGACGCGGGCCGATCGAAGCGGCCAGCATCGGCGTCGAGCTCGGCCCCGACGACACCGCCTTCCGGTGCAACCTGGTCACGCTCAGCGGCGGGCTCATGGCCGATTATTCGGCCGGGCATATTACGACCGAAGAATCGCGGCCGATTCTCCTCGAACTCCAGGCCGCCCTGGGGACGGACTGCGTCCGCTTCGTCCCGGGCGTCAGCTACCGGCATTTGACCGTCATCCGCGATTTTCCGGCGGGATTGGAATGCACGCCGCCGCACGATATTTCCGGGCGGGAATGGCCCCCCCATCTGCCGAAGGGCCCGGGACGGGACGTCATTCTCGGTTTGATGGAGAAGGCGCGGCCGGTTTTAGCCGCCTCCGAAATCAACCGGAAGCGAACAACTCCGGCGACCGACATCTGGCCGTGGGGACAGGGCCGGGCGATGAAACTCCAAACGCTGGGTCAGCGTTTTGGGTTGAGAGGGTCGGTCATTTCGGCCGTGGACCTCGTCCGCGGTTTGGGGGTTCTCGCCGGGCTCAAGGTCCGCCTCGTGCCCGGCGCGACCGGTTATCTCGGAACGAACTACGCGGGCAAGGTCGCGGCCGCCAAGGACGCTTTGGCCGATGAGGATTTCGTCTATCTCCACGTCGAGGCGCCCGACGAGACCAGCCACGAGGGCGACCTCTCAAAAAAAATCCAGGCTATCGAGGAATTCGACCGGAACATCGTCGGCGAAATTCTGGCCTGGGCGGAAAACGTCTCCAGCGTCCGGATTCTCGTCACCCCCGACCACGCGACCAAGCTCCAAACGAAAACCCACGCCGCCGACCCGATTCCCTACGCCGTCTGCGGCCCGGGAATCGCCCGGGATGGAGGGTCCGCCTACTGCGAGCGGGCCGCGGAAACGGCCCCTGTCGACCCGGCCGTCGAAATGTTCGAACGCTTCATCCGCGGTTTCTGGACCTGACCCGAAAAACGCATTTCAAGAAAAAATCCCGAGGGGAATATTGGGTAAGCCGAAATCAATAAAGCTGATAGCGCGGGACGCCCTCAAAACAAGGGATTGGGATTATAATAGGAGCGTTCATCGTCCCGGGATTGAGCGATGCGCATCGTAACGAGGTTTTTCCAAAAACAACTTGAATTCCCCCGCGGGAACGCCGGGCTTCTTCTCCCCCTAGCGCTGCTCGTTTTTTCGTTTCCCCTTGCGGCCCAGGAAACCGATTTCCATGGCCAAATTTCCGGCAGACTCACGATCCCGCTTGAAAGCGGCCGAGGCCTTCCCTTCGGCGTCCGGTACATCCCGACTTTTTCCCTGAAAACGCCCGTCTCGCCCATCTGGAATTTCGACATCGAGGCATCGGCGAACATGATTTCCTCGGTCAACCTCAAATCCGGCCGGGATTCTCTGAAAAGCGAGATCAAGCTCTACCGTCTCTGGGCCCGCCTCACGACGGACCGTTTCGAAGCGCGGCTCGGCCTTCAAAAAATCGAATTCGGCTCCGCCCGCCTGCTCCGCCCGCTTATGTGGTTTGACCGGGTCGACCCCAACGACCCGCTCCAACTGACGGACGGGGTGACCGGCCTTCTCCTGAAATATACGTTTCAAAACAACGCCTCCGTGTGGGCCTGGGGTTTGACGGGAAACAACGCCCGCAAGGGTTGGGAGTCTTTCCCGACCCGGGCGGAAACGATCGAATTCGGCGGCCGGGCCCAAGTTCCCGCCCTCGGCGGGGAGATGGCCGTGACCCTTCACCACCGGCGCTTAGACGCCTTTCGGGGCCCTCTTCCGATCGCGGCGGACGCACGGGCCGACGTCCCCGAGACCCGGCTGGGATTGGACGGATACTGGGATCTCGGGCCCGGGGTCTGGTTTGAGGCGGTCCTCACCCGTCAGGATTTCAACGTATCCCCGTTTCGTTTTCAAAAAGCGTTGAACATCGGCCTGGAAAACACCTTCGCCGCCGGCAACGGCCTCACCGTCCTGGCCGAACATCTCGTCTTTCAATCGTCGCCCGATTTTTGGAAGGCGGGAACGAGCCGCTCCCTGAGCGCCCTGTCCCTCGATTATCCCCTCGGCCTTCTCGACCGTCTTCGGGGCATGGTTTTCCGGGATTGGACGGGAGGGGACTGGTACCGTCTCCTGACCTGGCAGAGGACTTACGACCGCTGGAGCTTGTTCGTCATCGCCTTTTGGAATCCCGAGACATACGGCCTCTACGGCGGTTCTCCCGAAACGAGCCTGTTCGGAGGCCGGGGCTTCTACGTCATGGTCTCCTGGAATCACTGAAAGCGAGGGTGAGATGGACCAAAAAGAATTGATCCGGACCGTGAACCTGACCAAGATCTATCCTTCCGGGGAACAGCCGATTACCGCTCTCCGCGAAGTCAACCTCGTTTTCGCCCCGGGCGAGTTCGCCGGCCTTGTCGGCCCGAGCGGCTCGGGAAAGACGACCCTTTTGAACATCGTCGGGTCGCTCGACACCCCGACCTCCGGAAGCGTCCAAGTCCTGGGCGAAAAAATCGAAACGCTCTCCCACAAAAAGGCGGCGGCGCTTCGCAACCACCACATCGGTTTCATCTTCCAGACCTTCAACCTCCTGCCCGTTTACACGGTCTACGAAAACGTGGAATTCCCGCTGCTCCTCCTGGGGATGGCGGCCGCGGCCCGGCGCAAAGCCGTTCGGGATGCCCTTGCCTGGGTCGGACTGGCCGACCGGGAAAAATCGCGGCCCGCCCAACTCTCGGGCGGACAAAGCCAGCGGGTTGCGATCGCCCGGGCGGTCGTTAAAAAGCCCGGCCTCGTCCTGGCCGACGAGCCCACGGCCAACCTCGACGCCGAAAATTCCCGCCATGTCCTCGAGACGATGGAACACATCAACCGCGACCTCGGGACGACTTTTCTTTTTTCGACCCACGACGACAAGGTCATCCGGTATCTCCGCCGGAAAATCACCCTGATCGACGGCCGCGTCGCCGCCGACGAAGCGAAAACGGCGTAAGGAGGCGGGCATGATCATCCCCAAGCTTGCGTTCCGCAACTTGATCGGCAACGGGGCGAAAACCTGGCTCAACGCCCTGGTCTTGTCGTTTTCCTTCGTCGCTATTATCTGGGGGCAAAGCCTGTTCGAGGGCATGGACAAGGAGATGTCCAAGGTCACGATCGACCAGGAAGCTGGCGGCGGCCAATACTGGGCCGGGGCCTATGATCCGTACGATCCGACGACGATCGACGATGCGCCGCGGCCGATCCCCGCCGAACTGGCGGCCGAAGCATCGGCCGGCCGGGCCGTCCCGGTTCTGATTGTCCCGGGAACGATCTATCCCAAGGGCCGGATGGTCTCGGCCCTGCTCAAAGGCGTCGACCCGGGCCAGGCCGTCCTGAAACTTCCATTCGACCGCCTCCGCCGAAACAGAGCAGACATTCCCGGATTGATCGGGACCCGGATGGCCAAAAGCGCCGGCCTGGCCAAAGGCGACACCGTAACCGTCCGGTGGCGGGATGCCTCCGGGACGTTCGACGCCGCGGACATCGAAATCGTCGACCTGTTTCAATCGCAGGTCCAAACCGTCGACGCCGGGCAGATCTGGGTTCCGCTTGAAGACCTTCAGAATATGACAGAGCGGACGGACCGGGCGACGATCATCACCGTCCCGGCCGGGGCCGCGCCCCGGACATATCCCGGCTGGAGCTTCCAGGGCCACGACGTCCTTCTCAAGGACATCAAGAGCTTCGTCCAGGCGAAATCGGTCGGCTTTTCCATTTTTTATCTCACCCTGATGGCCATGGCCCTGCTGGCGATTTTCAACACCCAGCTCCTGTCCATCTGGCACCGGCGCCGGGAGATCGGGACGCTCATCGCCTTGGGCATGCCCCGAGGCAGAGTCATCGGGCTCTTCACCTTGGAGGGCTCGCTCCTTTCAATTCTGGCGGCCGCAGTCGGAGCCATCTACGGGCTGCCGCTCCTGATCTACATGGCCAAACACGGCTGGGTCCTGCCGGCGGGACAGGCGGACAGTTTCGGCCTGGCCCTTAACCAGGCCCTCTACCCGGCCTACAGCGCCGGGCTGGTCGTCGTCACGATCCTCCTCGTCCTGGCCGCCACGACGATTGTCAGCTTCCTCCCGACGCGGAAAATAGTCACTCTCAAGCCGACCGACGCCCTGAAGGGGAAATGGTCATGATCCGCTTCCTGTTCAAAGGATTGATTCGGGACCGCTCGCGGATCCTCTTCCCTTTTCTGACCGTGGCGATCGGCGTCTTTTTGACCGTTTTCCTGTATTGCTATATCAAGGGCGCGGAAAATCAGGTCGTCGAATTCAACTCCGACCTTTTGACCGGACACGTGAAGGTGATGACGAAGGGATACGCGGCCGAGCCGGATTCCGCCCCCAACGACCTGGCCCTGGACGGCATCGAGAAACTTCTCGCCGAATTGAGAACGGAGTTTCCCGGTCTGACCTGGGCGCCGCGGACCCGGTTCGGCGGACTCCTGGACGTCCCCGACGTGGCCGGCGAGACGAAAGCCCAGGGAACGGTTATCGGCACCGCGGCCGATATCCTGACTCCGGGAAGCGCCGAAATCCGGCGATTGAAATTGGAAAAGGCCGTCGTCAAGGGACACCTTCCGGCGCAACCCGGCGAGATCCTGATCGGAGAGATTCTGGCGGATCGTTTGAACCTCGAACCGGGCGGGAAGGCGACCCTGATCGGAGCGACGATGAACGGAGCGATGGCCACGGCCAACTTCACCGTCTCGGGCGTGGTCCGGTACGGTGTCCGAGCCCTCGACCGGATGGGCCTGGTCATGGACCTCTCCGACGCCCAAGCCGTTTTCGACATGGAGGACGCGGCCGGAGAAATCCTCGGTTGGCGGACGGACGGCCCCTATGAGCGAGAGGTCATCGACGGCATTGCCGCCCGATTCAACGGACGGGCCGTCCCTTCCGCCGATGAGTTCGCCCCCGTCATGAAAACCCTCCGCGAGCAGAGCGACCTGGCCGCGATGCTGGACCAGCTCGGGGCGGTCAACGGAGCGGTCATCGCCATCTTCATCCTGGCCATGTCGCTGGTCCTTTGGAACGCCGGGTTGATCGGAAGCCTCCGGCGGTACGGCGAAATCGGGGTCCGTCTAGCCCTGGGCGAGCCGAAGGGCGGGGTATACCGGACCATGCTGGGCGAAGCCGTCATGATCGGCGTCCTGGGAACGGTCGCCGGGACGGCCGTCGGGCTGGCCGCGTCCTATTATCTCCAGGCCCACGGCTTCAACATCTCCGGGTTTCTCAAAAACGCCGCGGTCATGATGCCTTCGGCGCTGTACAGCCGGGTCACGCCCGCGGCCTTCTTCATCGGGTTCATCCCCGGCATTCTTTCCACGCTCATCGGGACGGCCATCGCCGGGCGGGGGATCTTCAAACGCTCGACAGCCTCGTTGTTCAAGGAGCTCGAAACATGAAGTGCATCGTCTTGGCCGGAGGAATTCTCCTCGCCTTCTTCCTCTTCGCCCGGCCGGGAGTTCCGGTCCGGGTCGCGGCGCCCGAAATTACGGCCGCGGCGGTTCTGGAAAAAATCGACCAGAACGCCGTCCCCGGGAGCAAGATCATGGTCTCGGCCATGACCATCCACGGCCGCCGAGGCGACCGGACGATCAAGTCCAGGTCCTGGATCGAGGGCGAGGACAAGGCCTTCACCGAGTACCTTGACCCGCCGCGCGAAAAGGGGATCAAGATGCTGAAGCTGGGCGACCAGCTCTGGACCTACACCCCGGCGACGGACCGGATCATCGGCATTTCCGGAAACCTCCTCCGCCAATCGGTGATGGGCTCGGACCTGTCCTACGAAGACACGATGGAAAACCGCAAGTGGTCGGATATCTACGAAGCGACGGACGAGGGGGAGGAGACGGTCCTCGACCGGCCCTGCCGGATTCTCAAGCTGGCGGCGACGGTCGAAGACGTCGCCTACCAGGTCCGGCGGATCTGGGTCGACCGGGACCGCTTTATCGTCCTGAAGGAGGAGCGGTACGGCAAGAGCGGCCGTCTCCTGAAGACGCTCGAAGTCAAGGATGTTCGCCAAATCGAAGGGCGGTGGATCCAGACGCGGGCCCTGTTCCGCGACGTCCTCAAGGACGGGAACGGGACCGAGTTCGTCATCGAATCGGTCGATTTCGAGGCCCTAATCCCCGAGGCCGTCTTCTCCAAAGCCTCCCTAAGGAAGTAACATCTAACTTGGGGACGGATCCCCTGCGTCCCCGGGTTATTCCCAGATTATTGCCGAAAACGTCCAAATCGGTTAGAATAGAAAAGCTTTGAAGAGACATCATACCCGCTATATCGGCCGTTTCAGCGGCCTGTAATTCTCCTCTTCCCCCTCCCCACGACTTCCCAAGGATTCGTTCCTTCATCCCGTCGTCCATCGAGGAGAATCAAAATGAAAATCATCGTTTTAGGATCAGGTCTTGTCGGAGCGCCGACCGCCCTGGATCTGGCCAAGGACCCCCGGTTCGAAGTCGCTGTCGCCGACCGCGATCCCGAAGCCCTCGGCCGTTTGGCCGGAAAGCCGAATATCAAAACCGTCCAGGTCAACCTCTCCGACCCGAAGACAGTGACGAAACTGGTCAAGGATTACGATATGGCCTTGAGCGCGGTCCCCGGATTCATAGGGTTTCAAACGCTTAAGACCGTGATCGCTGCCGGTAAAAATATTGTCGATATCGCCTTTTTCCCCGAGGATCCCTTTCTCCTTCAGGATCAGGCAGCTGCCGCCGGAGTCACCGCGGTCGTCGACTGCGGAGTCGCCCCC
>CAYSGA010000035.1:0-11449 GCA_964430165.1 uncultured Eubacteriales bacterium | reverse complement strand
TGGAATGCGCGGACGCGTTTCTCAAATTGTCCCGGGCCCCCGCCGCCGCGGTTTTAATCGAATCCGTCCTTTCGATCAAACCCGCCGCTTCCATACGCCGGGCCGCGACAATCCTCAAGATATCCGCGTCCGGGGAGGGGGCCTCAAAGGTCCTCCTCGATTCCCTCCGGTCAAACGACGAGGTGATTCAGGAAGCGGCCGTTTGGAAAATGAAAGAAGTCATCCCGGCCGACAACCTCGGGGAAGTCACCGGATTGCTCCCCGTCCTCCCCGAAGGGAGCCGGGTCAAAATCCTCGCGGTTTTGGCCGATTATCCCGGGGAACGCGTCCTTCCCACGATTCTTGCCTGCCTGAAGAGCCCGGCCGCGTTTGAGCGAATCGCTGCCCTGAAGGCGTTGGGAAAGGCGGGCGACTCGTCGGTTATCCCGGCGCTTGCCGAAGCGGCCGCGAACTCGACCGGGAACGAACAGGCCGCCGCTCGGGAGAGCCTCGGGCTAGTGAAAGGCCGCGACACGGACGAGGCCATCCTCTCGCTTCTCGACTCCGCCGCTTCCGAAGCAGTCAAGGCGGAATTGATCCGGGCCGTGGGCGAACGCCGCGTTTTCAGCGGCAAGAGCGCCCTGATCGCCCGGTTGGCCGACCCGTCTCCCTCGCTGCGGATCCAGGCCTTGAAAGTCCTGAGGGTGATTGGCACGCCGTCCGACGTTCCGGCCGCGTTGAATCACCTGGCCGAAGCCGCGGACGAAGCGGAGCGGGAGGAAACGGAAAACACGGCGGCCGCCCTGGCCGCAAAAATCACCCGGCCGATCGGCCGGTCCGACGCGGTCAAAGAACGATTGACGGCCGAGACGGACCCGGCGCGGAAAGCGAACCTGGTCCGGATTCTGAGAAAGATCGGGGACGACTCCTCCCTGCCCGATCTCCGCGAAGCGCTTCAATTTCCGGACCCGGTCGTGAAAGACGCGGCCGTTCGGGCGTTCGCCGATTGGCCGACGGCCGCCCCGATCGAAGACGTCTTCGCCATCGCCAAAACAGCCAAAAGCGAAACCCACCGGCTTTTCGCCCTTCGCGGATTCATCCGGATGATCGCGCTCGAAAAATTCCGAAACCCGGAAAACGCCGTCTCCGATTTACGCCTGGCCCTGGAGATATCCCGGCGGCCGGAGGAAAAACGGCTGGTTCTGGCGGCCCTGCCTGATTTCGCCTGCTCCGAGGCGCTAAGACTGGCCCAGTCGTTTCTAAACGACGCCGACGTCAAGGCCGAGGCGAAGACCGCGGTCGAGGCGATTGAAGAAAAGCTGAAATAAGGAGCACGTCATGCCGGAAACAACCGATTCCGTCCGGAACGAACGACAGGAAGCCCTGAAGCAAATCATCAAGAATCTCCACGGCGGGGCCTCGGTCAAGGACCTCCGCAAGCGCTTCGCCGCGATCATCAAAAACACGTCGGCCGAGGAGATCGCCGACATGGAAAACGCCCTCATCCAGGAAGGCTTTCCGGTCGAGGAAATCCAGCGGCTTTGTGAAGTTCACGCCGAAGTCTTCGACAAATCCCTGAAGAAGGCCGGCAAGCCGTCCAGGGTCCCCGGACATCCAGTCTACGCGTATATCGAGGAAAACCGGGAGGCGCGCCGGAGACTCAAGGAAATGAAGCGAACCTTGAAAAAAATCAGGGAGGGCCGGCCGGCAATCCGGGAAAAACAAGTTTTCAAGGACCTGTTCGAGGCGTTCCGGGAAATCGAGAAACACTACGCCCGCAAGGAAAACCAGCTCTTCCCGGCGCTCGAGGCGAAGGGTTTCACCGGCCCGACCAAGGTCATGTGGGGAAAGCACGACGAAATCCGCGGTCGCCTCAAAAAAATCGCCGAAAGCCTGACCGCGGGCGACATCGCCGGACTGAAGGACCGCTTCGGCGATCTTCATTCCGCGATCAAAAAAATGATTTTTCTCGAGGAAAAGATTCTCTTTCCGACCGCGACCCGAAAGCTGAAAACCGCCGATTGGGCCCGGATCAAAAACGGGGAATCCGCGATCGGTTACGCCTGGGTCAAACCCTCCGACCTGTGGGACTCCCACCTGGCCGAATCGATGAGCGCGCTCGCCGCGGAATCCGGGCACGGCCCGGACGCCGAACCGGCGTCTTCTCCTTCTTACGGTTCTTACGGAGAAACGAAGCCCGCTGTCGAAACGGCCGCGCCCCTTTATTCCCCAGCCGCCGGGGCGATCCCCCTGTCCCGGGGCGGGCTGTCCCCCGAACAGATCGACCTGATGCTCCGCCATCTACCCGTGGATATCACGTTCGTCGACGAAAACGACCGCGTCGCCTATTATTCCGACGGAAAAGAGCGGATTTTCCCCCGCAGCCCCGAAGTCATCGGCCGCAAGGTCCAAAACTGCCATCCGGCTAAAAGCGTCCACATCGTCGGCGAGATCGTCCGGGCCTTCAAGGAAGGGACGAAGAACGCGGCCGAATTCTGGATTCAGCAGGAAGGCGGGCCGTTCATCCACATCCGCTATTTTGCGGTGCGCGACGAGGCCGGCGCCTACCGCGGGACCATCGAAGTGTCCCAGGACATCGCCCCGCTTCGGGCCCTCGAAGGCGAACGGCGGCTGTTGAATTGGGAAAAGACCTGAAGTCCCCGCCCGCCGCCGGGCGCTTGGAAAAACCGGGTGTTCCGGATAGAATGAACGTCCGATGAAACGGCCGGAGCCCGTGATCGACCCGACCGCCCGCCGAAGGCCTTGGCCGGCGGTTCTTCTTTTCACCCTGGCCGGAATCGCCGCGGGGCTGGGCGGCTTCGCTTTCTTTTTCGCCCAGGGCGCGTCCTACCTGAAAGACGACCCGAAAGTCTGCCTGAACTGCCACATCATGCGGAGCCATTTCGACGACTGGAACCGGGCCTCCCACAAGGCCGTCGCGACCTGCAACGACTGCCATACGCCGGCCGACTTCCTCGGCCACTGGGCGATCAAGGGCCTCAACGGGTTCAATCACGGCAAGGCCTTCACGACCGGAAACTTCCACGAACCGATCCGAATCCGGCCGCTGAACAAGAGGGTTCTGCTAGCCAATTGTTTCCGCTGCCATGAGCCCATGGTCGGACGGATGCGGACGAACAGCCGGGGCGAGGAAGCCGACTGCAGCCGGTGCCACCGGGACGCCGGACATTGAGGATGGAGGAGAACGGATGATGGAACCAAAACGTGCACGGAAAAACGTCCTTCTGTACGGGGCGGCCTTCCTCGGTGCGGCCGCCGTCGTTGTCGCCGTCCTCGCCCTGCTTTTCAACGTTCGCGAGCGGCGGGAGGAAGCCTATCAATATCCCCTGAAAGTCGTCGAGATCAAGGACGGCGAGATCGACCCGGCCGTCTGGGGACAAAATTTTCCCCTCGAATACGATACCTTCGTCCGGACGAGGGAAGACTACGGCCGGACGTATTATGGCGGCTCGACGCCCTTCAGCCGGATCGACGAAATCCCAGCGGCGAAACGCCTCTGGGCGGGATACGCCTTCAGCGTCGAATATAACGAGGAGCGCGGCCACTTCTTCGCCCTGACCGATCAGAAAATGACCCGCCGGGTCAAGGCATTCCCTCAGCCCGGGGCCTGCGCCAACTGCCACTCGGGAAAAGCGCCGGCCTTGATCAAGGAAATGGGCTGGGAGGCGTTCAACCGCACGCCTTACAACGAGCTCTCACCCAAGCTTCGCCACGGCTCGGTCTGCGCCGACTGCCACGACCCGAAAACCATGGACCTGGTCATCACCCGCCCGGCTTTCAAAAACGCGATGATCAAGACCGGGGTCGACCTCGCCAAGGCGACCCGCCAGGAGATGCGGACTTACGTCTGCGCCCAATGCCATGTCGAGTATTATTTTTACGGGGAAAACAAGGTCCTGACATTCCCCTGGGACAAAGGCCGGACGATCGAAAACATCGAAGCTTATTATGATGAAAACGGGCATATCGACTGGAAAAACAAGGAAACCGGCGCAGCCATGCTGAAGGTCCAGCACCCCGACTTCGAAACCTGGAGCACCGGGCTTCACGCCAAATCCGGCGTTGCCTGCGCCGACTGCCACATGCCCTACGTCCGGACGGGAAGCGTGAAAGTCTCCGACCATTGGGTCCGAAGCCCATTGACCAACATCGCCGCCGCCTGCCAAGCCTGCCATCCGCGGCCCGAGGAGGAATTGAAAGCCCGGGTCAAGGACATCCAGGACAAGACCGCCGGCCTGTTGCGAAAAACGGAAACGGCGCTTCTCGCGGCCATGGACGCGATCGTCAAGGCCAAAGACGCAGGCGTCCCGGAAGACCGGCTGGCTGAAGCATACGCCCTGATCCGGCGCGGCCAGTTGCGCTGGGATTTCGTTTTTTCCGAAAACGGGACCGGTTTTCACAGCCCGCAGGAAGCGGCCCGTATATTGGCCGGGGCGATCGATTTCGCCCGGCAATCCGAGCTCAAAGCCGCGCTGCTCGTTCCGGCCGGAAGCCGCTGAAAAAAAATTCCGGGTTTCTTGACACCGGCTCTGCCCAAGGATACGATCTTAATCTTCCTCATGACATATGATTTCAAAACGAGGTGCCGCATGACCGGGAAAAAGGCCGTTATTTCGCTGTTGGTCGTATTGTCGTTGCCGCTCGCCGTCTTCGCCCAGGAAACCAAAAAAGACAAGGGAATTTTCGTCGAGCCCAGGAACGCTTTCTGGGAGGAAATATCGAAAGAAACCGCGGAATTCGGCAAGACAAAAGCCGCTCCTCAAAAAGCGTTCATCGTCGA
Source organism: uncultured Eubacteriales bacterium (assembly GCA_964430165.1). GTDB lineage: Bacteria > Acidobacteriota > Aminicenantia > Aminicenantales > UBA4085 > JAAZPG01. Next base: position 6,669 of record CAYSGA010000035.1, on the reverse strand, counting down.
CCTCTCCGGCTTCGCCGCCCCCCAAACCCTGGAGGGATTTAAAACGGCCTGGCACAACCCGCCGGTTTCCCAGGGAAACACGAACACCTGCTGGTGTTTCTCGACCATCTCGTTCTTCGAATCCGAAATCTACCGGATCCACGGCAAAAAAGTCCGGCTTTCGGAAATGTTCACGGTTTACGGAGAGTACCTGGAACGGACCAAACGGTTCATCCGCGAACGGGGAGATTCGGCTGTGGCCGAGGGCTCCGAGGCCAACGCCGTCACCCGGGATTGGAAAATTTACGGGTGCATGCCCTGGGACGTTTATTCCGGGTTGAAACCCAGCCAGAAATTCCACGATCATTCCAAGCTGATCGAGGAGGTCAAGGCCTACCTCGACCACGTGAAAGCTTCCGGCGCCTGGAACGAAGCCGCCGCCCTCGAGACGGTCCGGGCCATCCTCGACTCCCATATCGGAACGCCGCCGGAGAAATTCACGGTCGAAGGAAAGGAATACACGCCCCAGACCTACCTTCGGGACTTTCTGCAAATCAACCCCGACGATTACGTCGACGTCCTCTCCTACATGCAGCAACCGTACGGCCCGAATATCGAGTACGAGGTCCCGGATAACTGGTGGCACAGCAGGGATTACCTGAACGTCCCGCTGGCCGCCTTCATGAAGATACTCAAAAAAGGCCTGGCCGGGGGCTATACGATGAGCATCGGCGGGGACATCTCCGAGCCGGGAAAAAACGCCGAAAAAAAGGTCCACATGATCCCGTCTTTCGACATCCCCCCGGAATTCATCGACGATAATGCCCGGCAGTTCCGGTTCGGCAACGGGACGACGACCGACGACCACGGCATCCACCTCGTCGGGTTCAAGGAGGCGGACGGCCGGACGTGGTTCCTCGTCAAGGATTCCGGGTCGAGCGCCTTCAACAAGGACCCCAAGGGCTACTATTTTCTGACGGAAGAATACCTGAAACTTAAAATCATGGACTTCATGGTCCACAAGGACGCCCTCAAGGGGATCATCGACGCGATCCTCTGAGATGGCCGTGGAACTCCGGGGAAAAACCGTTCTGGTGACGGGGGCGTCGAGCGGGGTCGGCCTGGCCTTGAGTCGGCTCCTGGCCGCCGAAAAAATCAATCTCGCCCTTTTAGCCCGCCGCGAAGACGTTCTGAAGCGGATGGCCGAGGAATTGAAGGATTCCGGGAGCGCCGTCCTTCCGGTCAAATGCGACGTCTCCAAAAAAGAAGACATCCATAACGCCTATCAGGCGGTGAAATCCGTCTAGGAGGAAGCCCCATGCGTCCACGTCTTAAAACCGTGGCCCTCGCCACTCTCATCGTTCTCGCGGCCGGTTGTCTTCAAGGCTGCGCCACGATGGAACAATTCCTCTCTGCCCTATCGAATCTCAAACAGCTCCAATTCCGGCTGGCCGACGTCGCCGATTTCTCACTGTTGGGCATCAAGTTCGGCGGCAAATCATCGCTCCAGGACTTCAACCTCATGGACGGCGTCAGGCTCGTCCAGGGATTCTCCGCCGGGCGCCTGCCGGCGGAATTCGTCATCAACATCGAAGCCGTCAATCCCAACGACGGCGCGGGCGGCTCGCCCCGGACCGTGTCCACCCTGACCGGCCTGGAAAGCCGGCTGCTTATCGACGACTCCCCGACGGTCGTCGGGAACATCGACAAGGCGATCGAGATTCCGGGCACGGGCCAGAGTTCGATCATCCCCATCCGGATGTCGATCGACCTCTATGAATTTTTCGCAAACAAGGGGTACGAGGGCCTGCTCAACGTCGCCTTCGCCCTGGGCGGAGCCGACCGCGACACGACCCGCCTCGCCCTCGACGCCCAGCCCACGGTCACGACGCCGTTGGGCCCGATCGTTTATCCCGGCCGGATTACGATCATCAGCAAAGAATTTCGCTGAGCCAGGCGGCCGGACGGAGGAGCGAGGCCGCAGGGAGGGGTCCGTCTTTGCTTATTTCAACCGGACGTTGTCGATCACGAGGCTGAACTCGCCGGGCGTCGTCGCTGCCCCGACGGCGATGCCCATGATGTCAAAGCCTTCGAGGCCGAATTTTTCAAAGGGGAACACGAACTCCTTCCATTCCGGTCCGGCCTCAAAGAAAAGGACTTTAGGGATGAAGCCGGCGCTTTGGGCGTAGACCATAACTGCGAACGTATTTCCCTCGCCCTTGGCCCAGAAGCTCAAAGCCTTTTTCGAGGAGAGGTTGGCCGGGGTCATCGGCGCTTTTCCAGGGGAGAACATGGCCGCGGCCCAGCGGATCGAGCCTGCCTCGGCGATCTCGCCCTTGATTTGGAGCGCCCGAGGGCTGCCTTCGGCGCCGCCTTCCGTCAAGAGAAGCTCGGCCCTGGATTTCCCGCCCATGAAGGAATCCGTGGACACCATCCAGCCGGCGCCGAACCGTGAGGAAATCTCGTTGCCCTCGAAATCGCTGATCCACCCGTCGCCCAGGCCTTCGGGCGCGGTCGCCGTTTTCTGATTCGCCCGGGATTTTCGGGCTTCCTCGATTCCGCGGAGGTAAGCGGCCCGGTCGACCCGGGCGCCGTCCTTCCAGACGGCGGCAATCGCCCGCGTGGCCTTGATATCGCTCAGGGGATCGCCTTCGACCAGGACGAGGTCGGCCCGGGCACCAGGCGCGATGACGCCCCGCCCTTTCAAACCGAAAATTTCTGCGGAAACGGAGGTCGCGCTCTTCAACGCCTCCAGGGGCGTCAATCCCGCCTTGACCAAAAGAGCGAGTTCGCCGTGAAGAGACGCGCCGAACGCGGTTCCGGGGTTGGAGGTGTCGGTCCCGGCCAGGATCGACACGCCGGCGTCTCTGAGCTGTCTCAACGTCTTTTCGGCGGCGGCATAGGCTCCCGGCGCGGTTTTGACCATCGATGTCTGTCCGAGCATCCGCAGGTCCTCGTCCTTGAGATACGGGGCGAGGGCGGCATCCTTGGACACTCCGGCCAAATCGGGATGACCGTTCATCGAAGCCAGCACCGTCAACGTGGGAATGACGCGGGCTTTTTTCGCGGCCGCGAGCGGGCCGAATTCCGGGTCGAAGGCGTCGTCGAAATGGAGATGGGCCAAGACGTCGGCCCCCGCTTCCAGGGTCTCCCGGCAGGCCTCGAGGCTCGCCGCATGGACGACGGCCAGCTTGCTCCGGGCATGGGCCGCTTTGACGAGCGCTGCCAGCGTCTCCCGGGAGATCGTCGGGATGGTCAATCCATAAGTTTTCCCATCGTCGTAGATGATCTTGATGAAGTCCGAACCCTCGGCGATCCGCGCGTCCACGAAAGCCTGGGCCTCGGAGGGATCTTTGATTGTCGGAATCTCCAGGCCATACTCCGTGCAATGCCCGCCGGGCGCGGTCGCCACCGTTCGGCTTGAGACGAGATGAGCCATCGGACACGGCCCCGTTTCCTGCGCTTTTTTCACACCGGAGACGAAATCGACCGAAGTGAACATATCCACGACGACCGTCACCCCAAAGACGGCGGCTTGCCGCAGGCTTTTATCATCCCAGACGTGGACGTGGGAATCCATGAGCCCGGGGAGAAGCGTTTTTCCCGATCCGTCGATGACTTCGGCTCCGGCCGGGACGTCCCCGGCGGCCCCGACGGCCGCGATCTTATTCCCCGCAATGACGACCGTCGCCAACGGGATGATCTTTTCGCCGTCGAAAACCCGGACGTTTTTAATCACTGTCACTTCCGCCCCAGGCTTCGGCAATTCGGGACACGGAAGGGCCGGCGAGACCATCCCGAAAGCCAGGACAACGATCCCGAGCATTTTCGACCAGTGTTTCTTCATGCCAAATCCTCCCCAACGTACGGCGATGATGCTTCGATAGGGTATAACTTCTTATACGATCCGTTCGTCCCCGGGTTTCCGGACAAGCCCTTCGACCGAAGGAAAGGAGTCTCCACGACCGTGGCGAACGGTGAGATTCCGGATTCGGCCGTCTCAAAAAAACCCGTCTCTTCCGACGATAAGACCCGAGATATGCCGGGATTGATTCCTCGCGTCCGCTCGGATATCATTCTTCCCCGGATCCCCCGAAGCGGGGATTAATTGCTGGAAAAAGGAGACATTATGAGAAAAACGGCCCTGGCGGTTCTCATCGTCCTGGTTTGCGCCGCGTTTGGTTCCGGGCAGGATGTCCAGATCAAGGACCAGAAAGCTTTCTTTTACACATATCTCGAATGCACCGGGTCGTACAACCAGATATCGGCCAAAATCGGTGAATTCCTGGAGGCCTATTTCGGCCAGGGGCTGGGCCCGTTCTCGGGTTTGATGGCCCTTTACTTCAACAGTCCGGGAGAGGTTCCGGAGGCCGACTTGAAATGGCGGATCGGGATGTCGATCGGCAAGGAGACCGAACCCGCCGCCCCCCTCCGGAAAGATGTCTTCGATTTCCCCAAGGTCGCGAAGTATCTTCATGTCGGTCCCTATGACAAAGTCGGCGAGGCCTATTCCAAGATCATGGCCTATCTCGATCAAAACGGATGGAAAGCGGCCGGGCCGGCCATGGAAACGTACCTTAACAATCCCATGGAAGTCGCCCCCGAAAAACTCGAGACGGAAATCATTCTGCCGGTCGAGAAAAAATAAGGCCGGATTCCGGGTCCGGAGCGCGTTTGTCCGTTGAACGCGGGCGGCCGTTTTTCGTATTCTATTGGGATAAAGCGGTACGACAAGGAGATTTTGCCATGGCCAACCGGAAAGTTCTGATCATCGGCGGCGGCATCGCCGGGCTCTGCGCCGGCGTCTATCTCCGCCGGGCCGGTTTCGACACGGAAATCCTGGAGATGCACACGGTCGCCGGAGGCCTGGCCACCGCCTGGACGAGAAAGGGATACACCTTCGAAAACTGCGTCCACTGGCTCGTCGGGTCCAAATCCGGCGCCGATCTCAACGCGACCTGGAAGGAAGTCTGCGACCTCGACCGGATCGTCTTCCATGAGGACGACATTTACGAAGTCATCGAAAAAGACGGCCGCCGGATGACGATCTACCAGGACGTGGACCGCCTGGTGAAGGAGCTCCTGGCCCAGGCGCCCGAGGACGCCCGGGAGGTCCGGAAATTCACCCGCCTCATCCGAAAACTTTCCCATTTCCGGATGAGCGGGGGCGACTCCCTGCTTGCGCGGCTCGGATTCCTCGCCCGGATGATCCCCCTTCTCCCCGCCCTGGGAAAGTATTCGAAACTGACCATGGGCGATTATTCGAAAAAATTCAACAACCCGCTCCTCAAGGAATTTTTCGGAGCCGGGCTCACCGACCTGTCCTTCCTGGCCATCGCCTTCTCCCTGGCCTGGATGTCGAACCGCAACGCCGGCTATCCGGTCGGCGGTTCGCCGAAATTCATCGGGCTGATCCGGGAACGGTACGAGTCGCTCGGCGGGACGATCCGTTTCGGGGCCCGGGTCGAAAAGATCGTCATCGAAAACGGGCGGGCGGCCGGCGTCGTCCTGGCCGGCGGGGAACGGCTTTCGGCCGACGTCGTCGTCTCGGCCGCCGACGGCCACGCGACGATCTTCGAAATGCTCGAAGGAAAATACGCGAGCGACAAGATCAAAAGGATCTATGAAACCTACAAACCCTTCCCCTCCTATGTCCAGGTTTCGCTGGGAGTCGCCGCCGAAATGAAAAACGAGCCGCCCTTCCTTTACTCGAAACTGGAGCGGGCGATCGAAATCGACCCGCAGACGACGTCCGACGCGCTTTCGGTCCGGGTGTTCAACTTCGACCCGACGTTCGCTCCGGCCGGGAAAACCGCCGCGGTCGTCTTCATCCCCACCACCAACGACGGGTATTGGCGGGCCCTCCGGGAACAGGACCGGGCGAAATACGAGGCGGAGAAAAACCGGATCGCCGCCGCCGTCGTTTCCGCCTTCGAGGAGCGGTTTCCCGCAACCCGGGGAAAGGTCGAAGTCGTGGACACGGCCACCCCGGCGACCGTTATCCGCTACACCGGCAACTGGCGGGGAAGCATGGAGGGCTGGTTGATGACGCCGGCCACCGGGATCAAACAGCTCCCCTGCGTCCTGCCGGGATTAAGGGACTTTTACATGGTCGGCCAATGGATCAGCCCGGGCGGCGGATTGCCCTCCGGCCTGATGACGGCCCGGGCCGTATCCCGACGCGTCTGTAATAGCGCGGGCGTCCGCTGGAAAGCGGCCTGAGCGCCGCCCGGCCCGGCCGTCATCTGTTCACTCCTTGAGCTGGACATTTTCCCTGTTTCAGCAGGGGCCTTCCACGGTTCACTTGCCTCCTCGCCTTTTCGCGAAGAGGATGAAAAGGATATAATGGGGGGCGATCGAAAACCCTGAGAGGCGGATGTCCATGACCGTTTCCAAGGCTGAAAACGACAACACCTCCGTTACGCGGAGGTCCTTTTTGAAAACTTCGGCGGCCGCCGGGCTGAGCGCAGCGATCGGGGGAACCGTTCTCGGCCAAGCCGGGACGCCGTCCCAAAACCAGGCTCCCGCCCCGATTCAACCCGCGGCCAAACCCGACGATCTCAAAATCGCCCTCATCGGCGCGGGCGAGCAGGGCCGGGTCCTCATGGAATCGTGCCTCCGGATCCCGGGGATCCGGATCGCCGCGATCTGCGACATCTGGTCCTACAGCCAGCAATACGCCCGGGGATA
>CAYSGA010000034.1:0-11731 GCA_964430165.1 uncultured Eubacteriales bacterium | reverse complement strand
TGCACGGACAAGGACAAAGGGGCCAAGGGGATATCCGCCTTTCTCATTCCCAAAGAGACCCCCGGATTCTCCGTCGGAAAACACGAAAACAAGCTGGGGATCCGCACCTCCAGCACGACGGAATTGGTCTTCACCGACTGCCGGGTTCCCGCCGGAGCCCTTCTCGGCCAGGAAAACCGCGGCCTGAGCATCGCCCTGGCGACCTTGGATTGCGGGCGCGTCGGCATCGCGGCCCAGGCCATCGGCATCGCCGAAGCCGCCTTGGAGGAAGCCGTCCATTATTCGAAAGAAAGAACCCAGTTCGGCAAGTTGCTTTCCGAATTTCAAGCCCTTCAGTTCATGCTGGCCGACATGGCCGTGGACGTCGAGGTGGCCAAAACCATGCTCTACCGCGTCGCCTGGATGAAGGACTCCGGAAGCCGGCGCTTCACCAAGGAGTCGGCCATGATCAAACTGTTCGCCTCGGAAATGGCCCATCGGGTCTGCCATAAAGCGCTCCAGATCCACGGGGGATATGGCCTCATGAAAGAATACAAGATCGAGCGGCTTTATCGCGACCAGCGGATCACGGAGATTTATGAAGGCACGTCGGAAATCCAGCGTCTGGTGATCGCCAGAGCGCTCTTATCGGAATAAGGAGAAAAAGCATGCCGTATGAAATCCTGAAAATGGAAGCGGCGGAAGGCGTCGCCGTTGTTACCGTTTCCCGGCCCCAGGCTTTAAACGCCCTAAACTCGCTTTTTTTCCAGGAGATGGACAGCTTGATCGCCGAAATCGGCGCGCGGGAAGATATCAAGGTCTTGATTATCACCGGGGAGGGAAAGGCCTTCGCCGCGGGAGCCGATATCGCCGAAATGGCCGGAAAGACCCAGGGCCAAGCCGTCCAATTCTCCAAGGTGGGTCAGAAAACGTTCCGGAGCCTGGAGCTTCTCCCTCAACCGGTGATCGCCGCGGTGAACGGGTTTGCCCTCGGCGGAGGCTGCGAATTGGCCTTGGCCTGCGACTTCCGGATTGCCAGCCTCAAAGCCAAATTCGGGCAGCCCGAGGTCCATCTGGGAGTGATCCCCGGCTACGGCGCCACCCAGAGGCTTTCCCGGCTCATCGGTCTCGGGAACGCTCTGTTCCTGCTCCTGACCGGGGAGATGATCGGGGCCGAAGAAGCCCTCCGCCTGGGGTTGGTTCAAAAAATCGCCGAACCCGAGGCGCTCATGTCGACGGCCCTCGGCTTGGCGAAAACGATCGTCTCCAAAGGCCCGCGAGCCGTCAAACTGGTCAAACGGGTCGCCCGGCAGGGAATCCTGATGGATTTCGAGGCCGGTTGCGCCCTGGAATCCGGAATGTTCGGTTCGCTTTTTGAAAATGAAGGAGCCGAGGGAATGCTGGCCTTTCTGGAAAAGCGGGCGCCCCGATGGTGAAACCGGTCTCGCAGGAAACGAGGGACATCCATGACATACGCTGAACGCCTTGAAAACGTAACGGTCTTGGGGGCCGCGGGAAAAATGGGGAGCGGCATCGTCCTGCTCGCGGCCATGGAAATGGCCGATTTGAGCCTCGAGCCCGGAAACGAGTCGCTGACTTTTTCGCTCCAGGCCGTGGACATCTCCCCCAAAGCCCTTTCGGGCTTGCTGAAATATCTCCGCTCCCAGGTCCTACGGTCCGCGGAACAAAAGACGATTTGGCTCCGGAAGGCCTACGAAAAACGCGAGGACTTGATCGAAAACAAGGACGTGATCGATCAGTATGTTGAGGACGTCCTGGCCCTTGTCCGTCCGGCCACTGAAATCGAGACCGCCTTTCATTCTACCCTGGTCTTCGAAGCGATCAGTGAAAACCCGGAGATCAAAGTCAAGCTCCTCTCCCAAATCAATACGCACAATTCGCGGGAGCCCTGGTTTTTTACCAACACCTCGTCCATTCCCATTTCTGAATTGAACGGCCGGGCCGAGCTGAACGGCCGCCTCATCGGGTTTCACTTCTACAACCCGCCGGCCGTTCAAAAACTCGTGGAATTGATTCCGGCGGAATCCACCCTTCCCGAGCTGACGGACTTTGCCAAGCAGTTCGCCAAAAAGTTGCGGAAAACCGTCGTGCCTTCCCATGACGTCGCGGGATTCATCGGGAACGGGCACTTCATGAGGGATGCCTTGTACGCCGTCTCCGAGGTCGAACGGCTGGCCGGAGAATTCGGCCTGGTCCAGGCGATCTACATGGTGAACAAGGTCAGCCAGGATTATCTGATCCGTCCGATGGGGATTTTCCAGTTGATCGATTACGTCGGTCTCGACGTCTGCCAGTGCATTCTCGGAGTGATGAACGAGCGCCTTCCCGGCCGCGGGCTCCACAGCCCTCTGCTCGACCGGTTGATTTCCCAAGGGATCGCCGGCGGTCAATACGCCGACGGGTCCCAGAAGGATGGCTTCCTGAAATATGAAAAGGGACGGCCCAGCGACGTCTATGATCCCGAACGACGGGCCTACGTGCCGTTCTCGGAAATCTCGGAACCCTGCCATCAAGCGTTGGGCGCCCCGCCGGACCGGGCCAAGCCGTGGAAAAGCGTGATCCAACATCCCGACAAGGCCAAATACCTGGCGGATTATTTTCACCAGCTGAAAAAAATGAACACCCTGGGCGCGGATTTAGCCGGACGGTATGGACGGAACTCCAAGACCATAGGCCTCGGGCTCATGAACGAGAAAGTGGCCAACCGGGAAGAGGACGTCAATACCGTATTGCTGACGGGGTTTTTCCATGCCTACGGCCCGATCAACAATTATTTTTGAGGAAGAGGTTCCATCATGAAAAAAATCCGACGCAAAGTCTTTCTGACGGCGGGATACGAGACCGTCTCCATGGGAACGGGCCGGAAGGAATTCCATCCCAAGAAGCCCCGGCCGGGCCTTGAGGAATACATCCAGGAAGCGGGCCGGGGGACGTTGAAGCAAATCGGCGGAGGAAAGAACGTCGACGAAGGGGTCATCAGCAATTTCATGGCCGCCCGCTTCAATAAGCAGGGCAACCTGGCCGCCCTGATTCCCTCCGTGGATGAAGACCTGAGATGGAAGCCGTGTTGCCGGGTGGAAGGGGCCTGCGGCTCGGGCGGGTTGGGGCTAATGACCGGGATCAAGTCCGTGCTGGCCGAAACGGCCGAGGTCGTCCTGGCAATCGGCGTGGAAGTCCAGAACACCGTGAAGGCCGTTTACGGCGCGGACATCCTGGCCGGCGCCGGATGGTTCAAAGGCGAACGCAAAAAAGGACACGCTTATTTCTTCCCGGCGGCCTTCAGCGACCGGGCGGGCGCTTATTTTGAAAAATACGGCCGGGAGAAAACGCGGCAGGCCTTCGCCCGCTGGTACCGGAACGCCGTCGAAAACGCCCGGCTCTGCGAAACCGCCCAGGAATTCCATAATGCCGTGGAGAATCTCGAAGCTCTGGCCTTGACGGAACCGAATCCCCGATCGTTCGTCGACCACTTGAATGTCTTCGACTGCTCCAAGGTTTCCGACGCGGGGTCCGCCGTCGCCATCGTTTCCGAAAAAGGCTTGAAAAGGATCGGCCTCCCCAAATCCGAAGCCGTCGAAATCGTCGGATGGGGGCAGGTGGAAGCAGATCTGACGGTTCCCCCGGAAGATCCGACCCGGCTCGAGACGACGGCCCGGGCGGTGAAAAAAGCCCTGGAAGTCGCCGGGATCCCCCTCGGGGAACTTGGGACCGTGGAATGCCATGATTGCTTCACGATCTCGGGTCTTTTGTCCGTGGAGGCGATCGGGCTGACCGGGCAAGGCGAAGGTGCCGATTATATTCTAGCCGGGAACACTGCGCGGCAGGGAACGTTGCCTTTCAACACGTCCGGCGGGCTGATCGGTTGGGGACATCCCACCGGCGGCACCGGCGTGCGGCAGGCCGTCACCGTCTGGCGGCAGCTGACGGGGAAAGCGGAGAATTGGCAAATCCCGATATCGCCGGACCGCCCCTTTGCCCTTTCCATCAACATGGGCGGAAACGATAAAACCGTCGTAGCGATCGTCTATCGTCGCGGCGAATAAGTCGTTATTCCCCGATAATCTCCCGGGCGATCACCAGGCGCTGGATCTCGCTCGTCCCCTCTCCGATCGTACACAGCTTGGAATCGCGCCAGAACTTCTCGACCGGATAATCCTTGCAGTAGCCGTATCCGCCCAGGATCTGGACGGCCTCCTCCGCGATTTTCACCGCGACTTCCGAAGCGTACAGTTTGGCTTGGGAAGAGATCAGCGTGGTCTTCCGCCCCGCATCCTTCTCATCGGCCGCGCATTCGGTGAGAAGCCGGGCGGCGGCGGCCTGGGTGGCCATATCGGCCAGCTTGAAACGGATGCCTTGAAAGGCCGCGATCGGCTTCCCGAACTGACGCCGCTGCTTGGCATACGCGACGGCCGCGTCGAGGGCGCCCCGGGCGATCCCCACGGAAAGGGCGGCAATGGAAATCCGTCCTCCGTCGAGGACGATCATGGCCTGGATAAACCCGTCGCCTTCGTTCCCCAGGAGACCGTCCGCTCCGACGCGGCAGTCCTCGAAGATCAGCGAGCATGTGTCGCAAATGCGCATGCCGAGCTTGTCTTCGTGTTTTCCGACGGTAACCCCGGGGGTGTCGAGGGGGACGAGGAACGCGGAAATGCCGTGATGGTCCTTCCCGGGCTGGGTCCGGGCCATCGCCACGACGACCCCACCGGCTCCGGCATGGGTGATGAAATTTTTCGTGCCGTTTAAGACCCAGCCGCCGGAGTCGCGGACGGCCGTGGTTTTAGTCGCTCCGGAGTCGGACCCGGCTTCGGCTTCCGTCAAACCCCAGGCGCCGATGACCTCTCCGGACGCCAGCCGGGGCACCCACCGGCGGCGGACCTCCTCGGCCCCGTATAGAAAGACATGGTTCGTGCATAGGGAATTGTGGGCGGCGACCGAAAGGCCGATTCCGGCCTCGACAGCCCCCAACTCTTCCAGGATCGCCGCGTAATGCCGGTAGGTCAGCCCGGCTCCGCCGAACTCTTCCGGAATCAGGATCCCCATCAGACCCTGTTGGCCGAGACGGCGGAGGACATCCAGGGGAAAATGGGCCTTCTCATCCCATTCCCGGACGTGAGGGGCAATTTCAGTGCGGGCGAAATCCCGCACCATTTCCCGGCATTCGTTAATGGATTCCAGCACTTCAGGCGTCATCGTTCCCTCCTTTACCGTTCTTGGCGCGCTCTCTAGGCTCGAGCTCGATCAGCGGCTTTTCCGAATCGACCAAATCGCCGGCCGCCACATATATTTTTTTCACGATGCCCTCGATTGCGGATTTAATCTCGTTTTCCATTTTCATCGCTTCGACGACCACCAACGTCTGGTTCTTTCTCACTTCATCGCCTTCGGCGACATTCAACTTGATGACCTTCCCCGGCATGGAGGCTTTCACCTGCCGGCCTCCTTCGGCCGGCCCCTCATCCCCGCCGTGAAGACTCCCGGTCTCGGGGTGGGGTTCGCAGATGACGAACGTGCAGCCACCCGTAAAGACGAGCTTTCGCTTCCTATCCCGGGCGATATAGACGGTCGAGGACCGGCCGCCGGAAAGGACCATCAGCTCGTTTTCGGAAATCGGCCTGATTTCGGCCTCAAGGATTGTCTCTCCATCACGAATGACATAGGCTTTGTCCTTTTTCTCCAAGGAAATCTTCCGGAGAGCTCCATCGACAAGAAATTCAAATTCCATGAGATCCGGCTCCTCCGATCCTCCACCGGCCTAATGTTTTCCAGGGCGCCGCGACGTCTTGTTTCGCCCCCCGGGCCGAACCGACTCCCGGCCGCGCTTCCGCGGCCAAGTCATCAAAAGCGGCCGAGGTCAGGGCCAGTCGCAGCTTGTCTTCGCTTTTTCCGCCCTCTTTCCAGCCGTCGAAATAGTTCCCGATGAAGGACGTATCCGTTCGGCCGGACCGGAACTTCGGGTGGTTGATGACGTCTTTGAGAAAACCGATCGTCGTATGAATCCCCAGGACGACGAAATCGTCCAGGGCGGCGGCCATCCGCCGGCAAGCCGTCTCCCGGTCCTCGGCCCAAACGATCAGTTTCGACAGGATCGGGTCGTAATAAATCGGGACTTCCCAACCGCTGTAAATGCCGCTGTCGGAGCGGACTCCCGGGCCCCGCGGTTCTTTAAGGAACAAGATCCGGCCGGGAGAAGGCAGGAAATTGTTCTCCGGATCCTCGGCATAGATCCGGCATTCAAGAGCGTGCCCCCGCTGGGAGAGATCCTCCTGCTTAAAAGTCAATTTTTCCCCGGCCGCGACAAGGATCTGTCGGCGGACCAGATCCACACCCGTCACCATCTCCGTCACGGGATGCTCGACCTGGAGCCGGGCGTTCACTTCCAGGAAGTAATAGTTGCGGTCTCGGTCCAGGAGAAACTCGACGGTGCCAGCGTTGTTGTAACCCGCCGCTTTCATCGCCTTGACGGCCGTCCCGGCCATCCGGGCCCGCAGGTCCGGATCCAAGGCCGGACAGGGCGTCTCCTCGACGATTTTCTGATGACGCCGTTGGATCGAACATTCCCGCTCGAAAAGATGGACCATCTCGCCGGTGTTATCGGCCAGGACCTGGAACTCCACATGCCGGGGCGCTTCGATATATTTTTCGAGATACACCGACTCATCACCGAAGGCCGACTTGGCCTCCCGCCTCCCGGCCTCTACGGCCGGCCGCAGGTCCTTTTCCCCGCAAACGATGCGCATTCCTTTCCCACCGCCCCCGGCCGAGGCCTTGACGATCACCGGGTATCCGATGGATCTGGCCGCGGTTTCAAATTCCGCCGGGTCCTTGGGAATGGTCTTCATTCCCGGGACAATCGGAATACCGGCTTTCTCCATCATCTGCCGGGCGCGGACTTTGTCGCCGACAAGGGCCAGCGCTTCGGAACGCGGTCCGATGAAAACAACGCTTTCTTTCTCGCAGAGCCGGGCGAAATTCGGATTTTCCGAAAGAAAGCCATAGCCGGGATGAATAGCCTCGGCGCCGGTATCATGAGCGGCCCGGATGATCCGGCTCATATCAAGGTAGCTCTCGGCGGCGGGAGCCGGTCCGATCAGGACGGTTTCATCGGCGAGTTGGACGTGGAGGCTCGATCGATCCGCCTCGGAATAGACGGCCACCGTCGCGATTCCCATCTCCCGGCAGGCCCTGATGACCCTGACGGCGATCTCGCCCCGGTTGGCGATTAAAACCTTGCTAAACATCTTGCATCCCCAGGATCACGATTTTCCCCTTGAACGGCCGGAGTTTCAGCAGGTCCATTTTGGTTTTCTTTTTTCCAGAAAGGCGGCCATGCCCTCCTGGCCTTCCCGACTGACGCGGAGGCTGGCAATCATCTCGGCCGTGAAACGCTTGACGTCCTCGAAGAGCATCCCGGGAACCCTCCGGAGAAGCTCCTTGCAGCAGGTTAGCGCTTCGGGCCCGGACGAGAGGAGGCGGACGACGATCTCCTCGACCCTTCCGTCCAGATCGGCGGGAGCGGCAACCTCGTCCACCAGGCCGATTTCAGTCGCCCGCCGGGCGTCGAACCGTTCACCCGTCAGGAAAAACCGGCGGGCCCGGCTCTCCCCCGTCCTTCGAAGCACATACGGGGCGATACAGGCCGGCACAAGGCCGATTTTCACTTCGCTCAAGCCGAACTGCGCCTCGGTCGAAGCGACGACGATATCGCAGGCGGAGAGGAAGCCCGCGCCGCCTCCGATCGCCGCCCCGTTGACCCGGGCGATCGTCGGCTTGGGCAGGGCGTAGAGCTCATACAGGAACTCGGCCAGCTCGAGCGATTCCCGGAGGTTCCGCTCGTAGGAATAAGTGATAATCTCGCGCATCCAATTCAAATCCGCGCCCGCGCAGAACGACTTCCCCCGGCCGGAGAGGACAACGACCCGGACGGTTTCAGCCGCGCCGAGGGTCCGGAGGGCGTCCCGGAGTTCCCGAATCATGACGGCCTGGAAGGCGTTGTGAACCTCCGGCCGGTTGAGTTCGACCCGGCCGATTTTGTCCTCGGCGGACACAACGATCGTCTCGTATTTTTTTTCTTTCATCTATAACCGCCTGAAACAATCCGGGGCCGTCGGCGCGATCGTCATCGGAATTCCCCGCCTCTACATGCGGAAGATTCCAACCTTGAAATCCGGAATGGGCGCGTTCAGGCTCATGGCGATCCCGAGCGCCAACGCCTGCCGCGTCTCCAGGGGGTCGAGAAGACCGTCATCCCATAACCTGGCCGTGCTGAAATACGGGCTGGCCTCGGCCTCGTATGTGGCCAGAATGGGATTGATCAGTTTTTCCCTCTCTTCCTCGGTCATTTTCACGCCCTTCTCCTGAAGCTTTTTGATTTTCACGGAGACCAGGACATTGGCCGCCTGCTCCCCGCCCATCACGCTGATTCGGGCGTTGGGCCACATCCAGAGCAGGCGGGGGTCGTAGGCCCGGCCGCACATGGCATAATTACCGGCGCCGTAAGAGCCGCCGACGATGACCGTGAATTTAGGCACATCGGCGTTGGCCACGGCATGGACGAGTTTCGCCCCATCCCGGGCGATGCCGCGATGTTCGTATTGCTTGCCGACAATAAAGCCGGTGATGTTCTGGAGAAAAACGAGCGGGATCTTGCGCATGGCGCAGAGGGTGATGAAATGCGCGCCCTTGAGCGAGGTTTCAGAGAAAAGCACGCCGTTGTTGGCTACGATCCCCACGGGATAGCCCATGATGCGGGCAAACCCGCAGACCAGCGTCTGGGCGTAGAGCTCCTTGAACTCCTGGAAGCGGCTTCCATCCACGATCCGGGCGATGAGCTCTTTGCTATCAAAGGCCTTCCGTAAATCCCTCGGCACGATGCCGTACATCTCCGCCGGGTCATAATCCGGTTCCTCGGGCTTGGCCGTGTCCAGAGCGAATCGGTGCGGCGGGGCGAGCGTCTCGACGATATTCCGGGCGATTTCGAGGGCGTGCCCGTCGTTCAGGGCGTAATAGTCCGAGACTCCGGAAATGCGGCAGTGGACGTCGGCCCCGCCCAGATCCTCGTCCGAAACCTCTTCGCCCGTGGCCGCTTTGACCAGCGGCGGCCCGCCGATGAAAATCGTCCCCTGTCGGCGGACGATCACCGTCTCGTCGCTCATCGCCGGGACATAAGCGCCGCCGGCCGTGCACGATCCCATGACAATCGAAATTTGGGGGATACCGAGAGCCGAAAGCCGGGCCTGATTATAGAAGATCCGTCCGAAATGCTCCTTGTCGGGGAACGTCCCCGCCTGATGGGGGAGAAAAATGCCGCCGGAATCGACCAGGTAGATGCAGGGCAACTTGTTTTCGAGCGCCACCTCCTGGGCCCGGAGGTGCTTCTTGATCGTTGTCGGGAAATACGTGCCGCCTTTCACCGTGGCATCGTTGGCTACGACAAGGACTTCGCGGCCGTGGACGACGCCGATACCGGTAACCATGCCCGCTCCGGGAGCCTCGTCCTCGTACATCCCGTTGGCGGCCAGGGCGCTGAGCTCCAGGAACGGCGTATGGGGATCGAGAAGTTTATCCACCCGCTCCCGGGCGAGAAGCTTACCGCGGGATTTATGAAGCTCGCGGGACTTGGCCGGCCCTCCCGCCTGAACCTTGGCCAGCCGCTCCTTATACTCGGCCACGGCTCTCGCCATGTGCTCGAAATTCTGCCTATAGTCCTGGCTTTGGGTATCGACTTTGGACTCGATTTTGAACATCGCTCGTTCCTTCGCTCGTCAAAGGCGCTTATTCCGGCACGAATTTATAGCCGTAGTAAATGACGCCGGCCTCCCCTTCCTCGTAAATCTTCCGAAATTCGATCTTGACCCGGATTCCGATCTTCAAGTCCTCGAAAGGGCAATCGACGATCTGGGCCGTCAACTTCACCCCGTCATCCATTTCGGCGATACCAACGGCGTACGGAGTCTGGTCGACATACTGATGAGGGGCAACCCGAATGATCGTATAAGTAAGGATTTTTCCGGACTCCGAAAGCTTTGTCTTCGCGAATTCCCGACCGCCGCATTGGGGACAAATCAGGCGGGGCGGAAAGCAGACGAACCCGCATTTCGCGCATTTTCCGGCTTCAAGACGGTACCTCTGAGGAATCTCTCGCCAGTATCTGGATGGTGTCGGCATCTTGCCCTCCTCTCACTCCGCCTCGAAGATATGGACGACCGAACTCCCCCCCGTGCCGCCCATGTTTTGGGTCAGGCCGAGTTTCGCCCCGCGGATCTGCCTCGTCCCCGCTTCGCCGCGGAGCTGCTTGACAACTTCGACGGCCTGGGCCACGCCGGTCGCACCGACCGGATGCCCCTTGGCTTTCAGCCCGCCGCTGGGATTGACCGGGTATTTTCCCCGAAGCGAGGTCAGTCCTTCCTCGACAGCCTTTCCTCCCCGTCCCTTCTCCACGAGGCCCAGCGCTTCCGTGATCATGATCTCGGCGATCGTAAAACAGTCGTGGACCTCAAAAAGGTTGATATCCTCGATTTTCCGGCCGGCCATCGTCAGGGCCTTTTGGGCGGCGAGGCGGGTGGATTCAATCCAGGTGAGGTCCTTTCTCGAACTGAGGGCGATGGTGTCCGTGGCCTGGCCGCTTCCGGTGATTCTGACCACGGCTTTTTTCATTCTCCGGGCCAGGTCCGCGGGACAAAGGATGACCGCCGCCGCACCGTCCGTGATGGGAGAGCAATCCAGGATCCGCAGCGGGTCAGCGACGAGAACGGAGCACAAAACTCCTTCCACTGTGATTTTAAAGGGGAATTGGGCCAGGGGGTTCTGCGAGCCGTTGTCGTGGTTCTTGACGGCCACCATGGCCAACTGCTCCCGCGTCGTGCCGTATTTCGCCATATGAGCATGAGCCATCATGGCATAGAGCCCCGGAAACGTCAGCCCATGATAGCCTTCATATTCCTGGTCGGCCGCCGTGCCCAGGGCGTACGTGGCTTCGTGACCGTTGACGTCGGTCATCTTTTCAACGCCGCCGACGAGGACGATATCGCTCATCCCCGAGGCGACATCGATGAACCCCTGCCGGAGGGCCAGACCTCCCGACGAGCAGGCGGATTCCACCCGCACCGTCGGAACGGGAGTCCGGCCGAGAAAATCGGGCAAGAGGGAGGCCAAATGCTCCTGGCCGATGAAAAGCCCGGAGGACATGCAGCCGACATACATCGAATCGATCCGGTCCACGCCGGCATCCTCGATCGCCAGGAGGGCCGACTCCACAAAGATATCCCTCAGGGATTTCTCCCAGAGCTCGCCCCATCGGGTCATACCGATGCCGATGACAGCTACGTCTCTCATCGTCGCCTCCTATTCGGCCTTCCGGATCTTGCGGCGGTATTTGGCATAGACGCCGTACTCGAGGTAATTTTTCCCGGTATCGAGAAGATATCTTGTCTGGGGAGCCAAATTCCTCACTTCATCAATCCGTTTCGTCACCCTGAAGATAAAGGCATCGCTTCCGGCACCCGATCCGTAGGAGACGAGAAGGATCATATCCCCGGGCTTGGAGATATCCAGCGTCGCCGTCAGGCCGAGCGGAGATGATCCGGAATACGTATTCCCCAATTTGGAAACCAGCCAGCCCGGCTCGATTTGCTTTTTTTTGAATCCCAGCATTTCCCCCACCCGGAACGGAAATTTGCCGTTGGGCTGGTGGAAAATCACGTATTGAAAATCGGAAGGCTTCATCCTGGCTTTG
>CAYSGA010000033.1:8266-12105 GCA_964430165.1 uncultured Eubacteriales bacterium | reverse complement strand
TCCGGGACCTGGCCGCGGGCGAGCTCAAGCCCCTGCTCAAAAAAGTCAACGTCCTGATCATGCCCCAGACCAACCCCTACGGCAATTTCCGGGACGTCCGGATGAACGAGCTCAATCTCGACCTGAACCGCGACCACGTCAAGCTCGAGGCCGAGAGCGTCCGGGCCATCCACCGCGTTTTCCGGGCCTGGATGCCCGAGGTGACGATCGACGTCCACGAAAAGGGCGACGATTATTACCGGGTCTCGATCGGCTGCGTCTCGAACGTCAACATCGCCGGCGGCCTCCAGGACTTCTCCCGGAAGGTCGTCCTGGTCGAGGTCGAGAAAGCCCTGAAGAAAAAGAACTTCACCTTCCACGAATACCTGGTTACGGAGGATCTCGGCGTCGACACGTCGTCCGGCTCCGCCCGAGAGACGGAGGGTTCCGAACCGCGCGAGGAGATGAAGCGCTTCTCCACGACCGACCTCAATGACGGCCGGAACAGTCTAGGCATCTTCGAGACGCTCTCGTTCATCCAGGAGGGCGCCTCCCGCGGCGACCTGGAGACGCTCCGAGCGCGGACGGCCTGGCAATACGAAGGCCTCCGGGTCTTCCTCGAATCCGTGGCCGATCACGCCCCGGAAATCCGGGAGATGGTCAACGGCCGCCGGGCCCGCCTCCTCAAACGGGCCGCGGCCCGGGCCGCGGGCGACGTCGTCCATATGCGGATGAAGTACGCTCGCGACCCTGCCGTTCCCGAACTCCTCCTCAAGCGGTTCGAATGGGACGCCGCGCCCGTCCGCGGCATTCTCCGAGTCGACAAAAAGGCGGGAGAGACAGTGACGGCGGCCGATCTCCTTCCGAACCCGGAACCCTCCGGCGTCCCGGTCGTCGACCAGGTGGTTAAGCACTGGTTCCCCAACGTCGAGCCGACGCTTTCCGTCTCCCGGCCGGCCGGGTACATCGTCAGGGGCGACCGCCTGGATATCGCCGAAACGCTCCTCGCGCTCGGCGTGGAGGTCGGGATGTTCGCCCAGGACGGCCTCATGGAGGCCGAGGTCTATGAGGTCGCGGCGATCGTCCCGTCCAAACTCGACTATGAGGCCCCGGAGAGAATCGACGTCGCGGCAAAGGCCGTGAAAGTCCCGGTTAAGAAGAGCGATTTCTACATCCCCTGCGTCCAGCCGGCAGCGAACCTCGTTCCGTGCCTCCTCGAGCCGCAGTCGGAGTACGGCTTCATCCGCTACTGGAAGTTCAAGCTCGTGCCCGAAGCCGGCGGCCTCTTCGAGATCCTTCGGTATGCCGGGAAGGAAGCCCCTGCCGTCATCCCTTACAGGCCCTGGCGGCCCTGATCACTTTTCCAGAGGTTCCGGGGATAATCTCCGGCCTCGACGAGTCTGGCCAACACATCGATGACGAGCGGCCGGTCCGCTTTATAGGTCACGCCGAACCATTGGGCGGTTGTCGGCAGAACCCGGCAGGTGGCCAGGCCTTCCTTGATCAGGCGGTTGACCACGAGCGGGATGAAGAATTCCGCCTTCGAGTTCTCCCGTTGCTCTTCCAGGAATTTCACGAACGCCGCCCGGGCGAAATCGAAATAGGTCGGGGTGAATCCCCAGAAATTCATCGACACGGTTTTCCCCTCTCCGAGCGGGATGTGATGACTGGAGGCATCCTCGAAGACGATCCCGAACTTGGTTCGGACCACGCGGGTGCGTTCGACGATGCCTTCGAGAAATCCTTCCGAATTCACCTCGCAGACGCCCCGGGCGACCGCTCCGTAATCCGAAAGGGTGGCGTCGAGGTCGTATCCGACGACGGCGTAACGGGGTTCCGCCGCGCCCGCCGCGGAAAGGAATCCGGCCATTTTCCGGAAGGCGTCCAACCCGTAAAAATCATCGGCGTTAATGACGGCGAACGGCTCGCGGACCTTGGCCGCGGCCGCCAAAACGGCATGGGCCGTCCCCCAGGGCTTGGTCCGGTCCGGGGGAACGGTAAACGCGGGCGGAAGGTCGTCCATCTCCTGGAAAACATAGTCCGCCTCGATCCGGCCGGCGAGCTTCCGAAGGATAACGTCCCGGAAGTCCTGTTCCATCTTCCGCTGAATGATGAAGACGCAGCGGCCGAATCCGGACCTCAGAGCGTCGAACAGGGAGTAATCCATGATGGTTTCGCCGGACGGGCCGACGGGGTCCACTTGTTTCAGACTGCCGTAGCGGCTTCCGATGCCGGCGGCCAGAATCACCAGGGCGGGTTTCATCCTCGGGTCTCCTGAAAGGCTATTTTTACCATAAAGGCGGGCTGAGTTCCACTGGCAACAGCGTCCTGTCCCAGGCAACGTCGGAGCGTTGTTTTACGTATATTAAAGCGGAGGCCGGATTGAACGGCGTTGACATCCCGGAAATCGCGTGATAATTGATGGATACCCCCATGAAATGCCCCTCTTGTCTGGCGGAAAACCAGCCGGACAGCCGGTTCTGCTCCCGCTGCGCCACGCCCCTCCCCCAGGACCCGACTTCCGATTCGGGCGGCCTCACCCGGACGATGATCGCCTCGATCGATCATCTTCAGCGCGGGTCCCTGTTTGCCGGGCGTTACGAAATCGTCGAGGAGATCGGCCGGGGCGGCATGGGCCGCGTTTACCGGGCCTATGACCGCCAGATCAAGGAAGACGTCGCCCTCAAGCTCCTGAAGCCTGAAATCAGCTTCAACGAAAAAGCCGTCGAGCGTTTTCGGAACGAACTCAAGTTCGCCCGCCGGATCGCCCATCCCCGCGTCTGCCGGATGTACGACCTGGGCGAATCCGGCCTTTCCCATTACCTGACGATGGAATACATCGAAGGCGAAGACCTCAAGGCCTTCATCCGCCGTTCCGACCATCTCACGACGCCCAAAGCGCTGAATATCGGCCGGCAGATCTCCGAGGGCTTGAGTGAAGCGCACCGCCTCGGCGTCGTCCATCGCGACCTCAAGCCCCAGAACGTGATGATCGACCGCGAGGGCAAGGCGAAAATCATGGATTTCGGGCTGGCCCGGATCGCCGAAGGCGAGGGGTTGACCGGTGCCGGCCTGATGCTCGGAACGCCGGAATACATGTCCCCCGAACAGGTCGACCTCAAGGAGGTCGACGCCCGGGTCGACATCTACGCCCTCGGCATCATCCTCTACGAAATGGTGACCGGGCACGTCCCCTTCAAAGGCGAAACGCCGCTGGCCGTCGCCCTGAAACAAAAAAACGAGAAAGCCCGGGACGCCCGGGAATCGAACCCCCTGGTGCCGGATACGCTGATCGCGGTGATTCAAAAATGCCTGGAGAAGGACCCAAGCCGGCGTTATCAAACGGCCGCCGAGGCCTCCGCCGCCCTGGCCGAAGTCGAACACGGCCTTTCCTTGGCCGTCCGGGAAATATCCCGGTCCGCCGCCCGCGGTTCGAGCGCCCGGATTCGCCCCCGGCGGCTCAAACGGATATTCGTTGTTCCGGCGGCCCTGGCAATTCTCGCCGCCCTGGTTGTATCGGTCGTGACGCTGACGAAAAACCGAAAAGCGTCGGTCGTGACTTCCCAGGCAACGTTCGCCCCAGCCGTTGAGGGCCTGGACGAGGAAGCCGTCCGCGCGGGCCGGGTCATTCTCGGATTTCTCGGCTCGCGGAACCCCCGAAACATCCGGGAAGTGGAAAAGACTCTGGGCGATATGAAAAAATATCTGCCGGAAAAGGGCCCGAGCGTTGACGCCTGGAACCAGGCCCGGGAAAAATTCGAAAAAAGCCGCCAGGCGGATCCGTCAGCGACGAACGGGCCCGAGGTCGGGGGCGAAATGCAACAGCTCATGGCCATGATTTCCGAACGGGAGTCCGCCCA
>CAYSGA010000033.1:0-8166 GCA_964430165.1 uncultured Eubacteriales bacterium | reverse complement strand
TCGGGGGCGAAATGCAACAGCTCATGGCCATGATTTCCGAACGGGAGTCCGCCCAAAAAGCCGAAGAAGCCATGGCCGCGGTCAAGGCCCAGGTTCAGGGACGCGCAACCGGGGATAATTTTTTATTCCGGATCGCCCAATTCGAGGAACGCAACGCCGACGACGCTTTCGAAAAGAACGACTACGCAGGCGCCCGGGCGCTCTACCGGTTGCTCGAGCGGATTTACCAGGCCGTCCCCAAAGGCGAAGACGCCGGCCGGGGAGTCGCCGCCCTCCGGGAAATCGTCAAAATCCTGAAAACCGAAAACCAGGCAATTCCCCGCGACAGAATCGATGATTGGCTGACCACTTCCGCCCGGGAAATCGAAGCCCAGGCCGAAACGTTCGCCGCCAAAGGCGATCTCGAAAACGCCGGCGGGGCGTTTACCCGGGCGGCCTTCCTCCTTCAGAAAATAAGGGACACGGCCTGAGGCCGTTCCTTCACTTTCGGTTCCCCCGGATCGGGTACGGAGGCCGGACCGGTTTCTTCGCGGGCGATTTGGCCAGCTCCTCCATCACGATTTTAATCGCCCGCTCGAGTTGGGGATCGCCCCCGGCAATGACGTCGGCCGGATTCTGATCGACCTCGATGTCCGGCGGCACGCCCTCGTTTTCGACGACCCAGCCGTCCTCCGTCCAGATGGCCAGGTTGGGGGCGGTGACCCCGCCGCCGTCCATCAGCACGGGAAAGCCGAGCGTCCCGACGAGCCCCCCCCACGTCCGTTTCCCGACGAGCGGACCGATCTTGAACTTGCGGAACATCCACGGCAGGAGATCTCCGCCCGAACCCGCCGTTTCGTCGATGATCATGACCTTGGGGCCCTGGATCGAGGCTCCCGGCGTTTTGAGGTCGGCGCCGTACCGCATGCTCCAATAGCTGATCATCGGCCGGCGCAGGTGATCGATGTAATAGTCGGCGATCAGGCCGCCCCCGTTGAACCGCTCGTCGACGATGATCGCCTCCTTGTCGGCCTGGGGATAAAAATACCGTTTGAAATACGCGAATCCCTGGGTTGAGGTATTCGGGACGTAGACGTAAGCGACGCGCCCGCCGGTGGCTTTCTCCACTTTTTTCAGGTTTTCCTCCACCCAGTCGCGGTTGCGGAGGGCGGCTTCATTGGCGACGGGGACCGCCCGGACGACCCGGGCGTCCCGCCCATCGGGAAAAGGCCCGATTTTCAGTTCAACGAACTTGTCGGCCTTGTTTTCGAAAGCGGCATAGAGATTGTCCGCCGGGGCGTTCAATTCCCGCCCGTCGACCGCCAAAAGATATTCGCCCTCCTTGACGTCCAGGCCGGGTTCAGTCAGGGGGGAGCGCAGGTCCGGATTCCAGTTCAAACCGCCGTAAATTTTCTTGATCCTGTACCGGCCGTTTTCGACGGTGTAATCCGCCCCGAGCAGGCCGCCCGGAACGGACCGGGGCTCGACGAGGGAATCGCCCCCGCCGACCCGGTGGTGGCCGACACCGAGCTCGGAGCACATCCACTGGATCAGCCGGTTGAGGTCGGCCCGGCAAGACACGTTGGGAAGGAAGACTTCATACTTTTTCCGCATCGCCTCCCAGTCGGCGCCGTGCATGTTGTCCGCGTAGAAATAATCCCGGTTGATCCGCCAGGCTTCGGCGAAGATCTGCCGCCATTCATCCCGGGGGACGACGCGGACGCCGATGTCCTCCACGTTCAGCCGGGCCGGGCC
This sequence comes from uncultured Eubacteriales bacterium, assembly GCA_964430165.1. Lineage (GTDB taxonomy): Bacteria > Acidobacteriota > Aminicenantia > Aminicenantales > UBA4085 > JAAZPG01. The sequence goes on along the minus strand of CAYSGA010000033.1, from coordinate 6,432 downwards.
GGCGGCCGGTTTCGATTGAAGGTCGGTGATGAAATAGGCCTGGTCCGGGCCGGAGTACAGAATTTTCTTTCGGTCGAACGAAAGGCGGAACAGGTTGACCCCGGTCCGGACGACTTCATCCTTGCGGGACTTGAAATCGAATTTGTGAAGCAGGCCGCCGGCCGAAGCGGCGGGCGAACCGATGTCGGGCGGATTTTCGAGATAGTAAAGTTGGCCGGCCTCCCCGGCCCAAAGATCCCGGTAGCTTCCGGCCGGAACCGGAAGAACGACGATCCGCCGGCCCATCCCCTCGAAATCGATCGCGACGTCGACAGCCGGGGCCTTTTCGGCGGAAACAGGGGCGGGCGCCGCCGGGTCCTTCGTCCCGGGGCCGGTCGCCGGTTTTTCCGCGGCGCCCTTTTCCTCGTCGCTTTCCCGGGCCAGGGGATTGGGCGCGTCCTTGGCCAGGGCGACGACATAGATCGAACTCGTCATCCGCGAGTCGAATTTGGACAGATCGAACCACTGGTTGACCGGTCCGGCGTCGGTCGAGACAAAAAAGTACAGGTACTTGCCGGACGCGTCGAATACCGGATGGAACGCCTCGCTCAACCCGTCGGTCACCGGGAACGACCGGTCCAGGTCCATGGAATAGACCCAGACCCGTTGAAAATAGGTCGCCGTGCCAAGGGTGTAGGCCAGCCATTTCCCGTCGGGCGACCAGGCCGAGGGGCTTTCCCGGCCGCCGAGCTGGAAGTCGGCCCCGATTTTTTTGATGGCCCCGTTATTCAAGTCGAGGACGAAGAACGTCCGCGAATTGTCATTGAAGGCGATCCGCCGACCGTCGGGCGACCAGACCGGAGTTTCGTAGAATCCGGACCCGGAGAGTTTGTAGCTCCGGGCCGGTCCCTTTCCGTCCTGGGGCCGAACTTCGAGGGCGTATTCCCCGGACGCGTCGGAAAAACAGGCGATCGATTTTCCGTCGGGCGACCAGATCGGCGACCGTTCGTGGGCCCCCGCCGTCTGCGTCAGGTTTCGGGAATCCCCTTTTTCCGCCGGAACGGTGACGATCTCTCCCCGGAACTCGAAGACCGCCCGGGCGCCGGACGGCGAAAGCCCCCCATCCCGGATCCACTTGGCCCCGCGGGCCGTCCGCTCCCGGAGTTCGGCCGCATCGGTCGCGATCCCGATTTGAAGGCGGGTCGACGATCCTGAAACAGGGTCGAGAAGATGAAGGTAACCAGCTTGCTCGTAGATAATCTTCCCGGCCCCGGACGAGGCGCTGAGAACAGGGAAGTCCTGATGAGAGGTCAGCGCCTTGACCTCTTTAGTCTTCGGGTCGTAGCCGAAGATGTTGAATTCCCCGTCGCGGTCGGACCGGAAGTAGATTTTATCGCCGACCCACATCGGGCCGGGGTCGTTGCACCGGCCTTCGGGCTGGGGGATCTTCTCGTACGAAAAATCGCCTAGGTCGATGACCCAGACGACCGAATGCGTCCCCCCGCGGTAATGCTTCCATTGGAGGAACGCGTCGGAGAGGGGGTTGTACGCCATCTTTTTTCCGTCGGGCGAATAGACCGCCCGGAAGGCGTTCGGGATCTTAAGCCGTTCCGGGAACCCGCCTGCAACCGGGACGGTGAACAGCTGCTGGTAACGGCCGGTAAAAACCGTCCGGGCGGAGGTAAACAGGATCGATTTCCCGTCCGGGGTGAAGCCCTGGACGATGTCGACCCCGGGGTGCCAGGTCAGCCGCTTGGGAACGCCGCCGGAGGCGGGGACGGTATAGACGTCGGTGTTCCCATCGTACTGGGCGCTGAAGGCGATCAACTCCCCGTCGGGAGAAAACGCCGGGTTGGTTTCGACCCCGAGGTCGGACGTCAGCCGGCGGACGTTTTTCCCGTCGAGGTCGGCCGCCCAGAGGTCGTTGGCGTAATGAAAGGCGAGGCTGGTTTTCCCGACCGCCGGCTGGGTCATCATCCGCGTGTCGCGGACGTCGACCCCGAATCCAAAGGAGACGCAGGCGGCGAAAACCGCCGCCGTCGTCGCGAGCTTTCCGATCTTCATGGTCGCCCTCCTTTTCTCATTTTCCGTTATAGGGAACGCCGTTTTTAATCCAGTCGGCCGCCGGCGCTCCTTTTAAATAATGATCGAAGTATTCCATCAGCTTGATCGAGTAGTCGAGCTTGTTCGGGTATTTCTTGGGATGGTGGGGCTCGCCCCGGTATTGGAGAAAAATACAGTCCTTCCCCAGCCGGCGAAGCGACAGGTAGATTTCGATGGATTGGTACCAGGGAACGGCCCCGTCCTCGTCGCCGTGCATCAGGAGAAGCGGGGTTCGGACCCGGTCGGCGTAAAAGACCGGGGAATTTTCGATGTAGAGATCGCGCGACGCCCAGAGGGAAGCCCCGATCCGGCTTTGCTCCCGTTCGTACTGGAACTGGCGGGCCAGCCCGGACTCCCAGCGGATGCCGTTGTAAGCGCTGGTCATGTTGCCCACCGGGGCGCCGGCGCAGGCGGCGGCGAAGATGTCGGTCTGGGTGACGACAAACGCGGTTTCATACCCGCTCCAGGAATGACCGTGGAGACCGATCGCTTTCGGGTCGGCGATCCCCATGTCAACGAGCTTCTGAACGCCGGGCACGAGGCACTTGACGGCCGAGAGGCCCGGGCGGCCGACCTCGAACCGGATGTCCGGAAGAAAAACGGCATAGCCGTGGCCGGCGTAGACCGGGAAACAGGGCCGGTGGTTGACCACGACCTGGTTGAATTCGTACAGCCGCTCTGAGGACAGCTCGTAGTAATACACCAGGACGGGATAGCGTTTGCCCGGCTCGTAATTGCCGGGTTTGATCAACACTCCCTGGAGGGGCCGGCCATCGGCGCTCGTCCATTCGACCAGATCCGCCTCCCCCCAGGCAAATTCCCCGACCTGGGGATTAGCGTCAGAAATTTTCCTCGGCGCGGAGAACGAATCGTCCGTCGCCCAGAGGTCCGGAAATTCCCGGTAATCCTCCCTGGAGTAGAGAATCGTCCCGGCGTTTTTCGCCTTCGCTTTGAAGACGAACTTTTTCTTCTCTTCGGCGAGGCGGGTCACGCCGGTAAAACCAAGGGTCGCGGCGTAGAAGCCATGATTTTTATCCCGGTTGTGATAGGAAGACAGGAACAGGCGCTCGCCTTTCCGGAAGGCCTTTTGTTCCGGGTCGAGACGGGTGACCGTGAACGTCCGGTTCTCTTTTCTCCCCTCACCCGCCGTCAGGTTGACCGGCTTTCCTCCCTTGGGGTCGGTTGAAAACATCCACACGTCGTACATGTCGTTCAGGAGAATCCCCGCGTCGTTTTCCGTCCAAAAGGGGTCGCCGACGGCGGACGGGGGCGCGGGACGGTCGTCGTCCTCGAGGTAAAAAGCGACCGGAAGTTCCGCGGTTAGGTTTCGCGGAATTCCAGTTTTGACGTCGACGAGGAACCAGTGTTTGTTCTCGAAATACGCGACGTATTTCCCGCCGGGAGATAGAAACGGCTGGTTTCCGAAACGGGTGAGAATTTGCCGGCGGTCCCCGGTCTGGAGGTCCACCAGGTAAACGTCGGCGTATGCTCCGTCCCAGGTGAGCTCTTTTTGATAGGCGCGTCCGTCCCTTCCGACGGCGACGTTCGGATTGTCGGGGATCCGGACCTCGGCCAGGTCGGGCGAGGCCAGGGGGACAAGCCGTTTCTTTTCGGGATAGAAGACGGCCGTGTAGGTCCGATCCTTGGTCCGGTCCCAATCTTTTTTCTGGTGCGGATTGATCAAGGGGTCGTTCCAGTGCCAGACGTCGACTTCTCGCTTCTCCAGGATCGCGGCAAAATCGAAGAGGTCGACCGGCGCCGGGGCGGCCTCCGCCGCCCCCGGCTTTTCTTCGACGGCGGGAGAAGAGGGTTGCGGCGCCCCGGATTCCGGCCGGAGGCCGAGGAAAAGCCGTTTTCCGTCGGGCGACCATTCCAGGGATGATTTCAACGGGAGCGTCCATCCGGCAAACGCGGCGAAATCGACCTCGTCGGCCGAATTCCCGCCAAAGACGTTTTCCCACACAATCAACGACGACCGCCCCGGGTCGTCCTTGTCTTTTTTCACCGCGGCGGCGAAGGCCATCTTCGAGGAGTCTTTCGCCCAGACCGGGGCGGAGAAACACGCCCCGTCCTTTTGGTGGACGATGACTTCGGGAAGGCCGCCTTTTTTGAGATTCCGGATGTAAACGCCGTTTCCCCGGCCGTCGGCCACTGAAAGGATAAAGGCCAGGACCGTGGACCTGGGGTCGAAGGAAAACGAAAGGACATTTTCGATTTTCAAGTCGGCGCCCGATTCCAGGTTCCGCAACAGAACCGGGCGGCCGGTTTCCCACGTCGGCGGAGTTTCTTTTTTCGGTTCGGTTTCGGCGGGTTTTTCGGCCGGAGTTGGTTTTTCCTCCGGCTTGAACAAGCCCGTCGCCAGCCAGGCGCCGTCGTCGGAAAAAGTGAACGCTTCGACATTTTCGAACGCCTCGATTTTTCCCGTATTCAAATCAAGGAGAACCATCCCGGTCTTCGGCCGGTCCTTGGCCGGCTTTTCCATGTCGACCGCCCTGATTTTGACGATCGCTCCCGCCCAGCCGCCGTCCTTGCTGAACACCGGGCGGCTTCCGCGCTTGAGGGAATAGGATTTCTCCCCGTCCGTCGAACGGACCTGGACTTCGCCGTCGCCGCGGTCGGGCTGGAGGGTGTAGGCGACCCATAGACCATCGTCGGAAATCGTCGGATCCGTAAGCGCATTGAATTTCATCACGTCGGAAAACATCAACGGTTTTTTGGCCGACTGTCCAAATAACGGCCCGGCGAAAATCAAGGCTAAAACCAGGACGACGAGACGAAGGCGGCCCGGGCGGAAACTCGGCATGGGATTCTCCTTCAGGCGGGATGATCGTTTCGGGACGGCATTCATGCGACGGAAAAAAGAGAGTATCACAGGCCGGGTTTTCTTCAAAGCGCCGGGGACTTGCGACGGACGGCGGGTTCGTTTACGATGGCGGCGATGGCTCCCCCGCTCGATTTTTACGAACTGCAGAAAAGGCAGAAAATCCGCAGTCTCGCCGTCGTCGCCTTGCTCTTTCTTTTTCATCTGGTCGCGGTCGGCCTGCTCATGATCGCCGGCTGGATGACGGTCGGTCTCTTCGCCGCCCGGCCGGATTTCTTCGGCTCCGGGTTCTGGCTGAAATTCGCCGCGGCCGACATCCTTCTGGCCTCCGCGATCGCGGCCTTTCACTTCATCGACGCCCGAAAAAACGGGGCCGCCTTCCTTTTAAAAAGGCTGTCGGCGAAACCGCCCGACATGTCCGACCGGTACCATCACCTGTTCGCCGACGCCGTGTCCGCCGTCCGCCTCGCCTCGGGCCTCCCCCGCGTTGACGCCCTGGTTCTTCCGACTTTTTCCCTGAACTCGCTCGCCCTGATCCGGCCGGACAAGCGGCCGGCCGTGCTGGTCACCGAGGGCCTGTTAGCCGATTGCTCCCGCGACGAAGTCGAGGCGGTTGTCGCCCATGAAATGGGCCACATCGCTCGCGGCGACACGACGCTCCTGACCCTGGTCTGCGGTCTCTCATCGTTTTTCGAGCGCCTCCGGGACGCCTGCGAACCCGAGGTCGACGAAGCGCCGGCCGGCTTCCGGAGGAGGGGCAGGGTGAGCGGTTCGGCCGGCCTGTTGTATGCGGCGTCCGCCCTGGGCGCGGTCGTGATCCGGCTTCTCGAGGTGTTCATTTCCCGGGAAAGGGAACTCCTGGCCGACGCGGCGGCCGTCGAATTCGGCCGCAGCCCGATGGCCCTCGCCCGGGCGATCTACAAGGCCCAGGCCCGGAACGTCTTTATCGGCGATTTCAGCCAGGCCTTCGCCCCTCTCTTCCTGATAGCGCCGTCGGCTCCCCGGGAAGAAGGCGCGCAGGCACCCCGCTGGTCGAGCACCCACCCTTCCTTCGAGGAACGGATCCGGCTGCTGGCTGAAATGGCCCACCAAACACCGCGGGCCGTCGCCGACCAGGTGAAAGAAGCCCGCGCGGCCCGAAAATCCGCCCAGACGATCGCCGTTCCGGCAGCATCGGCCCCCGACCCGCTTTCGGAACCGGAAAAACCCGCGGAACGGCGGGATTGGGTGATGAGTCCGCGCGGTCGCGACGCGTCGGGGCCGGTGACGCTCAGCGAGCTTATTGAAGCCCCGGGGTTTTCGCCGTCCGTCCGGGTCAAAAACCAAACCGACGGCCTGGAAGGCCGGGCCGGGGATTTTCCGGATATCCGGGATGCCCTGCGGCGGCGACGACAGGACCGGCCAGTGGAGATGAGCCGCCTCGGCCGATGCCCCCGTTGCCGAATCGCGCTCGGGAATTCCCATTACGAAGGCGTTCCGGTCGGTCTCTGCCGCCGCTGCGGCGGCAAATCGGTCGACCACCGGGACAT
>CAYSGA010000032.1:0-12157 GCA_964430165.1 uncultured Eubacteriales bacterium | reverse complement strand
GCGTTTTATAATTTTCCGCTCACTCTCCGGAGACGGATCCGAACGCGGGCTGAACGGAGGGCCGGGGAACGAAAACGGGCTTGGACAACGCCGCTGGTCGTTTTAGCCGCATTGGCGGTGTTGGGAGCGCTGGGGGCGGGGTTCGCGATAATCTCGGGGGGCGAGCCGCGGTTCGGCCGGATGTGGGGACTGGGGATCTGGGTTCCGCTCCTCGCCGGGGCGGCGATTGCCCGGGCGGCCTCGGGCTTCCGGATGGGCCAACGCGTCGTTCGCGGGATGACCGGCGGCGCCCTTCTCGGGATGTTCGCCGGGATCGCGCCTTACTTCGAGGCTCTCGCGCCGTTTTTCGGAACGGCCGTGGTCGCGCCCGACGTTCCTTTCGGCCTGGCAATCGCCAAGTCCGGTGTCGGATTTCTGTTGTTGTTCGGCGTTCTCGGCCTCATCGGCGCGGTGATCGCCGAAACCCGCCGATCCTGACCGTTTCCGCCTCGAGCCGCAGGCCCTACTTCTTGATCGCGTTGAGAATATTCCTGGCCAGAGCCGTCCGCTCGCCTTCGGGCTCAAGCGTCAGAAACTTCTCGAACATTTTTGCGGCACCGTCATTATCGGCCTTGTTGAGATACACGTAGCCCATCTTGAGGTACGGGTCGGGCCATTCCGGCTTGATTTGAGTCGCCAGCTCGAAATACTTCAGAGCCTCCTCGAGATTCTGGTTGGAGAAATAGATTTCGCCGACGTTGTAGGCCAGGACTTCATTCTTAGGGGAGCGTTCGATCGATTTCCGGAAATACTCCTGGGCTTCGTCGAGCTTGTTCTGCTCGAGATAGATGTCGCCGATGCCGGCCAAGGCTTTGCCCGACACATCCTTGCCCAACGTCGGGTCGTTGGCCGAGAGCTCGATGATATTATTGTAAAGCTCCGTCGCTTTATCGAACTCTCCCTTTTCCCGGTACGCGTCGGCTATGTTGAGCCGGACCTGGTAAGCCTGGGGGTTTTTCTCCAGGAATAGCTCGTACTGGGCGATGGCCTCATCGTATTTCCCGTCCTTGTAGAGCTTGTTCCCTAAATCGAGAAAGACGAATGACGACTCATCCTGGATGACGTCTCCGCTCATGCCCGCGCTGATTTTCTTTATCTTGATCCAAATCCTGGGGTTGCGCGCGAGCTGGGAGACCGAGACCTCCTGGGTGTAGGGTTCATAGCCCTTCATGACAACCGCGAGCTGCCAATGACCCGTTCCCAGTCCCAGGAACGACCACTCGCCTTTCTTATCGGTCATAGCCTCGTGCTCGGCCCCGCCGCCGCCCTGCGCATAGGACAGGGTGACCTGGGCACCTTCGAGGGGCTCGCCGTCTTGGTCTGTGACAACTCCGCCAAGGCGGGCGGTTCCCCGTCCCGCTTGCGCAAAAACCAGGCCGGCGGCGAGGAATATGGCCATGAGACCAACAAAAAATGCTCGAAGGGCTTTGGCGTTCATTCGTGACCTCCATCCACTATACATGCAAATATCGTGCCATCCTCATCTTTGGGTCCGCTCAGGGGGGGAGCGCCTCTCCAGGTCCGGATCCCTCCTTCAGTTGTCCTGTTCCTCGACCTCAAGAGGGGACATTATATCATTTTCCCGGGATCGACGAAACGACGCCTGAGCTTCGGCCCTCCGATTAAATGAGCCGACGAGTGATCCCCCCCAGGGAAAGCGTTCAGATTGAGAGCCTGATCCGCCTGGAGGCTTTGCTTCCGTCGTTGGCGTTCTCGAGAGTCAGCCTTAGCCAATAATCGCCCTCTTGCGCCTCGACCGGAACCTCGATGACGTGATTCTTGTCATAGGATTCCCGGAACTTGTCTTCCGTCATTTCGAGCGGATATTCAACCCGAGATTGCCAAATTTCCTTCTCGTCCATCTCCATGAGAACGAGGGTCAGGATGAGCGTCGCCCGGAGGGTCTTATCTTTGACGTCAAACCAGATCGTCCGGAAGGGGATGGCAACCTCGATTAAAGCCCGGCCGGCTAGAATTTCCTTAACCATGACCCGGAAATTGATCTTCCCCTCCTCGACCTCGATCTGAGGTTGCCATTCCTTCTGGGTCCGATTAAGGATCGAGAGCTGTTCAACGTTCTCCGGGTGGAGTTTGTAGTTGCCGTTCCACCACTCGTCGGTGAAAACGACCGGGAAGAACCCATAGTACCAAATCTCCGTCGGGACGCCATAGAAGGTGATCCCCCGCGGGTAAGTGATCCGGTTCGTGGGTGGGCCGAGGAGGATATAGACCCGGCCGCGGTCCTGAAGCCAGCCGGGCTCAGCGGCTTCGGTGAACAGATGGTTCGCTTCGGCGATGCGGGCGAAGTACTGGTCCTTGAATTCGCCGGCGTCGGTGATCGGCCAGACGACCCTCTTCTCCCAAAACTCATCCCTGAACGCTTTCCTTTCCGTGGCCGGGATGGCCAGAAATTGTTTCCGTTCTTGTCTCGTAATGAGATAGCGAACCTTGGAAAGAAATTCCCGGCTCTCATCATCCAAGCTCTTAACAGCCGGGGATGTGGCGCATGAGGCGGCGAAAGCGGCTATCGCCAGAACGAAAACGCAGAGATGTCTTTCCGGGACTTTCATTTTTTCCGCTTGAGCTCTTCGACTCTCTCCTTGAGTTTCGGTTGATTCGGTTCGATCCGAAGCGAGTGTTCCCAAGCGGCGAGAGCTTCCGCGGTATTCCCCATCAGGTTATTGCACTCCCCGACGGAATTGAGGACATTCAAATTGGCCCCGAAGTGGTCCAGGTAATCCTTGTAATAAGCAATCGCCTCCACGTTTTCGCCAAGAGCCTGACAAGCTCGGCCGATGAGTTCGAGGAATTCCCACTTCCGCTCGTCGGCAAGGAAAACCTGAGCGGCGGCTTTCACTCCGGTATACTCCTTGAGTTCGAGAAGGAGCCGCGCGTAATCGAGGGCAAAAGCGGCCGAGTTCGGGTCGCGTCGGACGGCCGCTTCGAGAAGGGGCCGAGACCCGGCGAGGTCCTTCTTGTTCATGTACTGAAGTCCGACGATGTGGAAAAACTGAGGCGCGTTCGACGGCGGCAGCGGGACGGATAGGACCCAAGGCCGCATCAGGCTCGGAAGGGCCGTAATCAGGAAGTGCTCCTCCGCGGCGACAAGCTGGGCACGGGCGGCGTTCTGGACAGAGATGCGAAGGGTATAATAGGCAGCCGGCCAGTTTGCCAGGGAGAATTCCTCGAATAGGTTCGTCCGGTCCGGGAATTCGGCGAGGGTCTTCGAGACGGTTTGAACAGTTTCCGAGCCTTTTTCAGTATCTTTGAGGATCGTATACTCGACAAGGCCACCGGTCCGGACATCGTCGGGCACGTTCTGGAGTTGGAAGAACGTATAGAGTGTTTCACCGGCGAGGAACTCGTTGCGCGGCGAAGGCGTCAGCTGAAGGCCGCTGAAAACGAAGGGCTTCGTCTGCTCGCGGAACCGGGAGGCCGAGTCGATCCTGTTCGCGAGAGTTGGCGCGTAGAGAGTAAACGCCTTGGGAGCCGGGACGAAAAGGCTGGCCTCGGCGGATGTGAACTCCCGCGAAACGCGGTTTTTAAGAAGGATGCTGATTTTATAGGAGCCGGGGACGAGCGGGAAGAGGTCCTGGAAACTGAAGAGCTTGCCGCGGATGGCCGCAAGCTGCGACTCCGTCATATCGAAGGGGACGGACCGGCTGTACTGGTAGACGACGCCGCCCTGCGGGTCGGTCACGGAGACGTTCGCTTCGAGGTCGGCGTGATAGCGGTCCTCGACAGGTTCGAACGAAAGGCGCTTGGGCTCGATGAGGTAATGAACGAAGGCAAAACCTCCGGGATCCTGATAAACCCGAACAAGGACATCGCTGTCGATGTAGTTGGCCGTATACTCGACTTCGATGACGTCCTTATAGCGCAGGAGCTTTTCGGCATACGCGTCTTTGACCCTCTCGAACGGGGCGGAGGGGATGCGGGTTCCGAGAAGAATCTCCGAGGACATCGTCGGCCGGAGCGAGAGCATACTTTCGCCGGGGATGAGGGACAGCGAGACGAAAGCAATCGACGGCTCGACGTCCATCAACTGGGCGTAGGCGCTCCCATAATCCGTCTGGTCACCCAGGTAGTTATTGAGGAGCTTCTGCGGCCCGTCCTTCATCGGACTGTAAAGGACGTAGTTGCCGGTTCCCTCCTCCTTGAAAAAGACGACGTTGAAGCTGTTGGGAAGGCCAAGAGAAGCCATTCCGTCATAAAACCAGATGATTGTCGGGAAGACCTGGGTCAGGTTCTCAAAACGGTCAATCGACTTGGGTTCCCCGAGGATGATGTAGATGCGGCCCATGTCGGACCGCCATCCGGCACCGGGGAAGCCCCTTCCAAACCATTGCCTGGCGTAGGCGAGGCGGCGGGAGTGTTCCTCCCGGAACTCGTTCTTGTCCGTATCGGGCGTGGGATCACGCTGCTTCCAGAACGCCCTGATGAAGACCTCGCGCTCGCGGTCGCTATCGAGCTGGAGGAAAACGTCGCGCTCCTTCGGCGTGATGATGTAGACGATCTCCTCCTCGAGCCACTTGCGATATTGCGGCGATAGATCCTTGGGCGATTTCTTCTTGGCCTGGGCCACGGCCGGTCCCGGCAGGAATAGGGCCAGGGATAAAACAAGCAGAAGCCCAATGACGAGAATGGTGAGACGCTTCATCGCGTTTTCATTCTATCATACCCGAAGGCATTCCGGTATCAACTCTTCAATTATAAACGAAGTCCGCCCCCTGTTCGTTGCCGGGCAAGGGTGGTCGTTTCCTCCATCTCAAACGGGGACATTTCGTCGAATTTCGGCCGGGTGGTTCGACGTTTGAACGCTCTTGAGGACTGAGAGGCAATGATTTTGCCCGCAAAAATCGACTCAATAAACCACTCAATAAACCTTGGTATCCCCGGATTGAGGCAGCGGCGGCGGAGGTTCCTTAATCCAAAACAATGGATTTGGATACAATAGAATGGATAAGTCCTGGCTTTCCATCTGAAAAACGGACCTCCGGGCGCGAATTCACATGGCTTAATTCCGTTCAATAAGGTAGGAACATCCGGAGTATCCTCTCTCTCTGACGATCTTACGAATTGGCACGTTTATTGCTGGATAAGTCCTAGGTGATATTAAAAAGCAGGAGGCTGAATGACCCGGTAATTCGGTATCGGCTTTTGGGCGAGAGAACGTACCTATCCCGTTGCCCGGGGGCGGTTCACGAACTCTCAGGAGAGTGTTTAAGGATTCTATCATTTTCGGAATGAAGGATGAACTAAAAAGGAGAGAGTAGATGAGGAAAATGCGAATCTTTTTCCTGCTGGCAATAAGCGCGCTGCTTCTTGTCGGCCCGCTTTCGGCCCAGCGGTCAACGGGACAAATCTTCGGCAAAGTTATGGACGATCTGGGGACGTTTCTTCCCGGCGTCTCCGTCACGGCGCAGGGGCCGCGCCTGGTCGGCCTGGCCACCGATATAACAAACGCCCAGGGCAGCTTTCGGTTGTTGGCCCTTCCACCCGGGACGTATACCATTGAGTTCAACTTGGCGGGGTTCAATCCGCTCATTCGGGAGGACGTCGCCCTCGCGGCTGAAATGACCGTGACCCTCGAAATCACTTTAAAGTCGAGCACGCTCGAGGAGCAGATTACGGTCATCGGAAGATCCCCCCTCATCGACGTCAAAAGCACGACCCGGGGCGCGGCGATGAACAGGCAGGTATTCACTCTGCTGCCCAAGGGACGAAATTTTGACTCCCTTCTGGTTACCGTGCCCGGTGTGATCGACGAGCCCATGCTCGCCGGGACATCCGTCGACGGCGCCTCCGGTGCCGAAAACATGTGGTATGTCGACGGCATCAGTACGAACAACCTGATCAAAGGCACGAGCGGACAGGGAGTTAATTTCGACTTCGTCGAGGAAGTCAACTTCAAGTCGTCGGGCTACAACGCCGAATACGGGGGCTCCCTGGGCGGCGTCGTCAACGTCCTGACCAGGTCAGGGGCGAACGAGTATCACGGAGAGGTCCTGGGCTATTACACCGGCGAACCGGTGACGGCCCGGCGCCGCGATATCCTCACATACAACAAGTTCGACACAAACTACAATCAGTCGGCCATGTACTACGCCTACGAGAAATACTATGGCAAACAGTCGTGGTACAACCTCGAGGGCGGACTGAACCTGGGCGGCTACATCCTCAAGGACAAACTCTGGTTCTTCGCTTCGGCCATGCCCAACTACAACAATTACACCCGAACACTCGACTACTCCATGCAGGGCCTGAAGACTCCTTCGAGGGATGTCCACCAAAAGTCCGTGGACTGGAATGCCCAGGTCAAACTTTCGGCCCAGCCGTTCAAAAACCTTCGCCTGAGCGCCAGCTTCATCAATAACTTGTCGACGGTACGCGGCTGCGCCACCAGCTTTCCTTCCTCTTACAGCGCGAGTCCGACCCTCGACTACGACATGTATGATTTCGACTACCCGAACATGAGCGCCAGCGCCAGCGTCGACTGGATCGTCTCCAGCGACTTCATGGTCAGCGTCCGCGGCGGCTTCTTCCGGACGGACCAGAACGGCCAGGTCCCCGAGGCGACAACGACGCCTTGGTACGGTTTCCAAGCGGAACAACCGTACAGCTATGCCGCGACCGACCCCTCGGCGTTCCCGGAGATCCCCGCCGCCCTCGTGCACGCCCCGGGCTGGTATAATTACCCCCGCGCCAACCTTCTTGGGTACGCCAGCACGATCCGCCAAAAGGTGAACGTCAACCTCGACTTGTCCTACTTCGCCAACCTCGGCGGCGAACACGCTTTCAAGATCGGCGGCCAGTTCATCCGGCAGGGCGAGGACGTCAATCAGGGCGGTCAAGCCCCCATTGTCTACATCGCCTGGAACGAAGATTTGGAAATTTACGGAACGACCTACGACCGGGGTAAATACGGTTGGTACGCCGTCCGTGGGAACGCGGACTCCGGTCCCTTCGGCTCGGTTTACAAGGCGTTCAGTAATCAATGGGCTTTTTACGCCCAGGACAGCTGGACCATCGGCCAGAAGCTCACGATCAATCTCGGCGTCCGGGCCGAGCAAGAGTACATCCCAAGCTACAGCCAGGATCCGCTCTACGCCAGCCTCAAACCCATCTCGTTCCCCTTTGACAAGAAGATTTCGCCGCGGTTCGGCGTCATCTATGATGTCTTCGGCGACTCGAGCCTGAAGGTCTTCGGCTCGTTTGCCATCTACCAGGACGTCATGAAGCTCGACGTGGCGGCCAACGCCTTCGGCGGGTTCAAGTGGAAAAGCGCTTACTACACCCTGGACGATTACGACTACACCAAAATCGGGGTCAATAACGTCTACCCGGGAACACTCCAGGCGGTCTTTGATTTCCGGGCTCCCTCCTTCGACTCAGTCGATCCCGACATCAGACCCTTCACCCAACGGGAAATCGCCGTCGGCGCGGACAAGAAGCTCAGCGAGGACTTCTCGGTCTCCCTTCGCGTCGTGAACAAGTCGGTCCTCTACGCCGTCGATGACATGGGCGTTGTTCTTCCCGACGTCGGTGAATACTACTATTACACCTGGATCGGTTCTCCCTTCATCGCCGGAAAATATGACGAAGCCAAAGCCGCCGGTTTGATGCCCCAGGGCGTGCCGGATCCGCCGAAGGCCAAACGCGAGTACTGGGCCGTGAACCTCGGCTTCGACAAGCGGCTGAGCAACAACTGGCTCATGGGATTTTCGGCGACATGGAGCAGCCTGAGAGGCAACTATTCCGGCCTGGCCAATTCCGACGAAAACGGCCGCAATAATCCCAACGGCGAGCGCTCGTTCGACCTGTGGCATTTCCAGTATGACCTCAACATGAACGACATCGACGGCCCGCTCGCGACCGACCGGCCGCTCGTCTTCAAGCTCTACGGCAGCTACGTCTTCCCCATGGGTTTGACGATCGGCGCGGTCATGCAGGCCATGTCGGGCACGCCGATAACCACGGCTTGGAACGTCGACGGCCCGGGTTACTACCCGTACAACCGCGGCGACCTCGGCCGGACTCCCTTCCTCTACTACGCGGATGCCTATGCCGAGTACAACTTCCGCCTGGGCAGCCGGTACAACCTCCAGTTCAGCGTCAATCTGAGCAACGTCTTCAACGTCGAAACGGCCACCTACATCAGCGGCAATAGGTACAGGACCAACATTACGCCCGGCGACGATGCTCTCATCGCCGGCGGTTGGACGCCCAATCCGGCAGCCAAGCAGGACGGCGTTTATTTAATGCCCAGTTCCTTCTTCGCCCCGATGCAGGCTCGCTTTGGAGTGAAATTCAGCTTCTAAGCTGATCGAGCTCCCCCTACAACTCAAACCCGCCCCGGCTGAAGCCGGGGCGGGTTTTTTTTATCTCTTTGATTTCCAGCGACTCGCTATCGGGCCCGACCTTACGCCCCGCTCTCGCCGCCTTGGCACTAGCTGCGGACGGGAAAGACGGAAACCCCCCCACCCGATGCTTAGATAGAGACTGCCCCTCTTCCCTGAAGGCTTCCCGGTTTATTTCTTTTTTTCGAGGGCTTCCAGGTCCCGTTGATACGTTTCCGGGTTGAGGGTGCCGAAGGTTACCATTTTGCTGTAATTTTCGAGCGCGCCGATGTACTGATTGCCGGCGATGACGGCGGGCGACATCTTCCATTCGTTGGGCGCGATAAAAGCAAAGATGTACTTGACATACTGTTTTTGGATGGAATACGTCCAGACCTCGGCCCGATAGGCCTGGACGTCCTCATTGTCGCGGCCGGCCGCGTAGTCGGCAGATTGTTTGAATTGTGCGCCCCAGTCCGTGTTCTGATCGATGTCGATGGCTGCCGGGGGCCCGTTGAGAATGTAAATCCTGCCCCGGTCGGTGTTCCAAGGCTGGCGGGAATTTTCCCTCTTATAAGCGTTCATGATGTAGCTCAGCCTTTCCTGGAATATCGTCCTGGAAGCGGGATCCCTGGCGGCCCAGAAGAGGTCCTGGAATTCCTTTTTCCCGGTTTCGGACAGCGTCCGATAGATGGTCCTCTCGAAATCCTGCATGATGGAGTAGTGCTGGGTATACCAGACGTCTTTGGTCGGCATCATGTTGATCCCGCACGAGGCCAGCAAAACAAGAGCAAGTAGGACATACGCCGTTCCCCGAAGGGAGTTCCACGAGATTTTTGGATAAGTCATAAGCTCGTCTCTCTTCTTCCCCGTTGACCCGATAAACCACTTGATGATGTGCGGCTCTTCCTTCGGGGGTTCGCTAGGCTTCCGATGGGAAGCCGATGGGCCCCCGCGCTTTTCCATACCGGGAGTGTACGTCCATTCGTTCGGGAATGTCAATTTCAGGGAAACCCGCCGGCCCTGATTCCGACTCCGCATTCGGCGAAGGGTCAGAACCGGTACTCCAGTCCGAACACCGGGAGGATCGGCGCCTGCGGAATCACATCCTGCTTGTTTTCAACCCGGTTCCAGTAATAACGGGCGATGTTTTCCCGGTCCAGGACGTTGAGAACGCTGATGTAGGCCAGGAGGACCGATGTCTTGAACCGGAACTCCCGGTCCATCCGGAAGCTCACGGAGCTGTAGTCGGGGTACCGGCTGGAATCGAGGTGGGTCAAATCGAGGACGGCGGCGTTCACTTGCGTCGAACGCTCGATGTCGTACGGCGTGTAAGGGACACCTCCGGCCAGGTCCCAACGCAGGCCGAGATTCCATTTGCGGGCGATCCGGAGGCCGCCGATCACCGTCACGACATACCGGTTGTCGTTCAAGCGGTCCCGCCAGCGACCCAGGGCGTCCCGGAACCGGGACCGGAACAGACTCACCCCGACCAGGAGGTGCCAGGTCCCGCCGGGCTTTTTCTCCATGACGATTTCCAGGCCGCGGGCGGAAGCGAGGCCGTCGTCGTTCACGATCGTGAACGAGCGGTACACCCCGTAATCGAGGCAAATGTCGAAGATTGAAAATTCCGGGTCCTCGGGGGTCAGCGGAAGCCGGTGGTATTGTTTATCGTAGACATCCGCCGTCCAGCGGAAGTCATCCGAGACGTCGTGAGCGAGGCCGAGGAGAAAGTGGACGGAATAGGGATTGCGGTTGTCCCGGGTCTTGGGAGTAATTCCGAGAATGGCCGTCGGGACCGCCTGGCGAAAAAGCCCGGCCGCCGCCTTGAGGGTGAAGCGCGGAGTGATCGCCCAGGCCGCCGCCAACCGCGGCGACGCCTCGGTCGTCCGGTTATGGGAGAGGTAGTCGAGCCGCGCCCCCAGCGAAACGGTCACCGGGCGGACCGGCTGCCAGTCAAAACTCGCGAAGACCGCGCTCTTGGCGACCTTCAGGTCGCCGCGGACGAGAATTTTAGGGATGAGTTCGGCGTAGGGATTGACGTATGATCCGTACGTGTTGTTGAAATCGTAGAACTCGGCCTTGGCTTCGAACCCGAACGAGCCCCGGAGCCGGTCGCTTAAGGCGAGCCGCCCGACGTGGCGGAGGCCGACGATGTCCGTGGTTTCGTCGAACAGGAAGGCCGCGGAATTGGTGGCCGAATCCAGGAGTTCGTCGGCGTTACGGTAGGACGACCAGGAAAGCGTCGTCACCGAGGAGTAGGCGTCGCTCCAGCCGGCGTACCAGCACAGGCCCACCGTGTTCTGGCGGGTTTTGTAGTTGAGGGCGCGGGAGAAGCCCATGGACACGGCCTTCTCGGCGTCGTACGACAGGAAGCTGTCGGCGTTCACGTTGAGCAGCTCGAGTCGATGCCGGGCGCCGAGGTCGAGCACGGCCTTGAAATGAACGTCACCGAGCCGAGGGGCGACACCGTAGCCGAGCATTTTCGTGATAATGTCGTGGTAGCTGCGTTTCACCGACAACAGGAACGACCCCCGGCCCTGGAAAATCGGGCCCTCGACGCCGCCTCCGAATCCGGCGGTGTTGAGGTCGACCTGGCCGCGCACGCGCTCCCGGTCGCCCTCTCGGAAGACCATCTCGATGACGGAGGACATCCGGTCGCCGTACGCGGCCGGAAAGCCGCCCTTGAAGAAATTCAAGGACCGGACCCAGGAGGCGTTGATCACCCCGACCAGGCCGCCGCTGCCCCCCTGCACCTGGAAATGATTGATGTCGTAAAACGGGATCTGGTCGACGGTAAAGGCGTTCTCCCAGGGGCTGCCGCCGCGGACGATGAGTTCATTGGAGAGATCGTTGACCTGGGAAATTCCGACCGTCGATTTGATGATTCGGCTGACGTCGTCCACGGAACCGGGCGTTTGACGGAGGCGTTCACCCTCGATGGACACTGCCCCGGCCGTTTGGTCGACCTTGCCCCGGCCGGCCTCGGCCGTCACCGTCACTTCCTCGTGGACCGGTTCGGGGATCCGGACCAGTTCCACTTCCAGGCGCGCCGGAACGGAGGCCGAGACCCGGATTCCCTCGACGGCCCGGGGAGCATAGCCTTTCCGCTCGAAGAGGCAGGAATAGACGCCGGCCGGGAGGCCGCGGAACTCGAACGCCCCGCCCTTGTCGGTGACGGCGGACCGTTCGGCCCGGCCTGGGCCCTCGGCCGCCGGGATGATCACCCGGACGTCGGCGATCCCGCGGCGGGATTCATAATCCAGGACGAAACCGGAGAGGATTCCCGGGGCGGTGGGAGTGGTTTGGGAGGCCTGAGCGGGTCTCGAACTCTGGTCGGTCTGTCCGGCTGCCCCGAAAGTCGGCGACGAAAGCGCGCCCGGAAAAAGGAGGATGAGGGCGGCGAAAAAAGGCGAGATTACACGCGCGGGAGGGTAAATTTTTTTCCTTCTCAGACACCGTGAACGGCTGCTGATCATGGTCGATCGAGGGCGCGCTTCTTACCGTCTTCATTATAACGGAATCAACTGATCCCCGCCAGTTCGGCTGGGACCGATGGAGACAGCGCTCCGTTTCAATGTCTAAACTTATCTCAGCTTCAAGCCCAGTTCGGTCAACTGGCGTTCGTCGACTTCCGAGGGGGAGCCGGTCATCAGGTCCAAAGCGCTCGTCGTTTTCGGGAAGGGGATGACCTCGCGGATGGATTCCTCCCCGGCGAGCAGCATGACCAGGCGGTCGAAACCGAAGGCGATCAAGAGCTACGATTTCGCCGCTCTTGT
>CAYSGA010000031.1:0-12233 GCA_964430165.1 uncultured Eubacteriales bacterium | reverse complement strand
CCGACCCGGTTCCCGGCGTCCGGTATCTTGCCCTCGACCCGGTGACAATGCGTCGATCGACGCCTGCGCCGCCGCGGCCGGTTCGGTCGAAGCCCTGGTGAACAACGCCGGACAGAGCCAGATCGGCGCGGTCGAAGACGCGCCCATGGACGCGGTCGAGGAGCTGTTCCGGATGAACCTCCTCGGCCTGATCCGGTTGACGAAGGCCTTCCTTCCCGGAATGCGCGAGAGAGGCCATGGCACGATCATCAATATCGGCTCGTTGGCCGGGATATTCCCCCCGCCGTTCCAATCCGCCTATGCCGCGACGAAACTCGGCCTGGAGGCGTACTCCAAGGCGCTCCGGCAGGAAGTGGGCCGGCGCGGGGTCAAGGTTGTCCTGGTCATCCCGGGCTATATCAAAACTTATATCGAGCCGCGGATGATCAATCCGGAAGGCGGCGTTTACGGCGCCGAACTGGCCGCTTTCCGCAAGGCCCGGGACAAGAAAATGGACAAAGCCACCCCGGCCGAAGCCGCGGCCGCAAAAATCATCAAGGTCATGGAAAAGAAAAATCCCGGCCCGGTTTATTACGCGGGACACCTCGCCCCGGCCATGGGCTTCCTGAAGCGCTTGCTTCCCGAGCGGACGGCCCAGAAAATGATCCGCGGCTTCTATCACGTGGATCGTTGAAGGTCATCGGTCACCCCTTCTTAGTTCTAGGCCGAGGAATTGATTTCGCCGGCTTCCAGTAAAGTGAGTATCTTTATTGGACACGGCAAGCAGGATACGTCGGTCGATCCCGCAGTGAGCCGTCGCGCCGAGACGTTCCTTAAGGAGCGGGGTTTTAAGGCCGTTCCCATTATGCTACAATAATACGTCTCCGATAGACTGACCGGCCGCTTGGAGAAGGCGGTTGGAACAGGAGCGAAACCCTATGAGCGTGCTCGTGATCCCAAAGTCTATTCTGCCCGAGTGGATTGATCGCCTGTGCCGCGATTATCGGGTGGTCGGCCCCCAGAGGAAGCGGGATGAATTTGTCTTTTCGGACGTTCATTCCGCGGCCGAGGTGGATCTGAGTTATTCCACGACGATCCTGCCTCCCAAAAAGGTTTTTCTGCCGCAGAACGAGGAGTTGTTCGCTTTCGAGGGGAACGGCCACACTTTGGAAGCGAGTTCGGACAATCGGCCGGTCGTGCTTCTCGGTCTCCACGCCTGCGATCTGCACGCGATCGTCCTGCTCGATCGCGTCTTCAGCCAGGGTTTTTCCGATCAACACTACGATGCCCGCCGGAAGAAGGCCGTTTTGGTCGGCCTGGAGTGTCTCCAGCCCTGCTCCGAAAACGCCTTCTGCAAGGATATGGGAACCCTGAGCGTTCCTGAAGGATTCGATCTGCACTTGACCGATCTGGGGGACGCCTACTCCGTGGACGTCGGTTCGGAAAAAGGCGCGGAGCTCATCAGCGATTTCGAGGGAGTGGGGGAAGCCGCCGACAAGGATACCCGGCGTCTTGACCAAGTGATGAGCGAAAAGTGGCCGCGTTTCCCTTATAAGCTGGAAGAGAGTGTAACGGAGATCCCCAGCCTGATGGCGATCGGTTACCGCAATTCGTTATGGGATGATCTGGGAGACAAATGCCTGGGCTGCGGCTCGTGCACCAACGTCTGCCCGACTTGTTTCTGCTTCGACGTACATGATGAGGTGGATTTTTCATTAAACGCCGGCAACCGCTTTCGGTCCTGGGACTCCTGCCAACTCAATTCGTTTGCGATCGTTGCCGGCGGTCACGACTTCCGCGCCACCCGGGCCGCGCGTCAGAGGCATCGATTCTCCCATAAATTCAAATACATCCCCGATGTTTACGGCGCCGCCGGTTGCGTGGGTTGCGGGCGATGCGCGAAAACCTGTGTCGTCCATATCACCCCGGTGGAGACCTTGAACCAACTCGGGAAACAATGCGCTTTCCCCACCGGACCGGAGAAGGAGGCCGTGAAGTCATGACCCAGACCCTTCGGGACGTCCTTCAAGCCTCTTCGATCTATCGGCCCGTCATGGCCCGCATTGCCGATGTCCGGCCGATGACCAGCCTGGAGAAACTGTACACCATCGAATTGCCCCGGGGAATGACGCTCGATCACGAGCCGGGCCAGTTCGTGGAAGTTTCCGTGCTGGGAGTGGGCGAAGCGCCCTTCTGCATCTCCTCCTCGCCCAGCCGGAGCAACGGCGTTTTCGAAATGTGCATTCGCCGGGTGGGAGACCTGACCGAAATGATTCATCGGATGAATCCCGGAGACACGATCGGAATCCGCGGCCCCTTCGGGCACGGGTTCCCTGTCAAGCAATTCCGGGGAAAGGACCTGCTCTTTGTCATCGGCGGAATGGGGCTGGCGCCCGCCAGGTCGCTGATCAACCAGGTTCTTGACGAGCGGAGCCATTTCGGCCGGGTCATCATCCTTTACGGGGCCCGCAATCCCTCCGAATTGCTTTTCCTGGACGAATTGTCCGGATGGAAAGCGCGCCCCGACGTGGAAGTGGGGTTGACCGTCGACCGGGCCGATGACCAATGGAAAGGCCATGTCGGCGTCATCACCACCCTCATCCCCGACGTCAAAGTCTACCCGCCCAACATGGTGGCCGTGACGATCGGCCCGCCGGTCATGTACCGCTTCGTCCTGGCGGAATTGCTGGGACGGGGGCTTCGCGACGCGAATATCTGGCTCAGTCTGGAACGGCGCATGAAATGCGGCGTGGGAAAATGCGGTCATTGCCAGATCCATCACCTCTTTACCTGCCAGGACGGGCCATGTTTTTCCTTCGCCCAGATCAAGTCTCTTCAGGAGGCGCTTTGATGGAGCCCAACCGCCCCAAGGTCGCCTTCTTCGATTTCAGCAGTTGCGAAGGCTGTCAACTGACGGTCGTCGATTCGCTCCAGACCCATCCGGACTTGCTGAACGCGGTCGAGATCGTCCAATTCCGCGAGGCGATGAGCGAGAAAAGCGACGACTATCTGGTCGCTTTCATTGAAGGCTCATGCACCCGTCGCGAGGACGAACCCAGGCTCCAAAAAATCCGGGAGCGGGCCAAAGCCGTGATCGCCCTCGGCGCCTGCGCCCATCTTGGCGGCGTAAACGCCGTGCGGAACTGGATGCCGCTCGACGAGGCAAAAGCATACGTCTATGGGCCGGCGACGAAGACGGGCGAGGCCTATGCGGTCCGCCCGATCGGCGCGGTCATTCCCCTCGACGGATTCATTCCCGGCTGCCCCATCGACCGCGACGAGTTCGTTCGAGTCGTTAAGGCGCTTTTACAGGGCCGCCGCCCCCTCATCCCCGACGAGATGGTCTGCACCGAGTGCAAATTGAGGGAGAACCTGTGCGTCATCCTGCAAAAGAAAGTCTGCCTGGGGCCGCTGGTCCGGGCCGGATGCGGGGCGATCTGCCCCCATGTGGGGGTGGGCTGTGAGGGATGCCGCGGCCTGATCTCCAACCCGAACATCAAATCGCTGGAGGCCACCTTTGTCGAAAACGGCCTGGGCTTGGCGGAAATAGCGGCAAAAAAGAGACTATTCCTCTCTTATCAACTGATGGAAAGCGAGGCGGAGGGTCATGGCGACAAATAAGAATCTGCAGGTCGATGTGCATTACCTGACCCGGGTGGAGGGGCACGGCAACATCGTCGTGGACGTGAAAAACGGCGAGCTTCGCCGCTGCGACCTGGAGATCATTGAAGCGCCGCGTTTTTTCGAGGCCATGCTGCGCGGGCAGCCATACCCTCAGGTTGCGCACCTGGTCTCGCGCATCTGCGGGATTTGTTCCGTCGCCCACACCACGGCTTCGTTGAGGGCGACAGAAAACGCCCTCGGGCTGACCCTCAGCGAACAAACCGTGTTGCTTCGGAAGCTGATTTTCCACGCCGAAATGCTCGACAGCCACATCCTGCACGCCTACATGTTGGTTGCGCCCGATTTCCTCGGCGCGGGCAGCGTGATCGCCCTGGCCAAGACCGCCCAAGACATCGTCCTGAGGGCCTTGCAGATGAAAAAACTGGCCGGCGACCTCTGCGCGGCGATCGGCGGGCGGCATACCCATCCCATTTCCATGGCCGTCGGCGGTTTCACTCATTTCCCCACCGGCGACGAATTGCACTCCCTGGGCGAACGCCTGGAAGCCATGCGGGCGGATGTGAACGCCACCGTCGAATTGTTCCAAAAAATTAAAATCCCCGATTTCGAGCGCGATACCGAATTCCTCGCCCTGCGAAAGGAAGATGAGTATTGCTTCATCGACGGCGTCATCGCCGGCTCGGAGGGCGGCTCCCGGCCGATTGCGGATTACCGTGACGTAACCAACGAGTACCAAGTCGCGCATTCCACGGCCAAGCACACCCGCAATCTGCGCCCGTCCTATATGGTCGGGTCGCTGGCGCGATTCAACGTCAATCATGATCAACTCCACCCCAAGGCGCAGGCCGCGGCCGCGGCGCTCAACCTGAAGCCCAAGTGCATCAATCCCTACATGAACACGGTCGCCCAGGTGGTGGAGATCGCCCATTGCCTCGAAGATTCGATCCTCATCATTCAACGCCTGCTGAAAAAGGGCATTGTCTGGGAGGAACCGGCTCCGCTTGGGCGGACCTCGGGCCGGGGCGTGGGCGCCGTCGAGGCGCCGCGCGGGACGCTCTACCACGATTATTCCTATGACGCCGGCGCGGTCAAGGAAGCCAATTGCATCATCCCCACCGGCCAGAATCTGGCCAATATCGAAGCCGATATGCGGGCCCTGGTGCCCAAGGTCTTGGATCGCTCCCGGGATGAAATCACTCTGGCCCTGGAAATGCTGGTGCGCGCCTACGATCCCTGTATCTCGTGCTCGACCCACATGTTGAAGGTCAAATTTGTCTGAGACGCTCGTTCTGGCGCTTGGAAATCCGCTCCGCGGCGACGACGGCGTCGGGCCGGCGGTTTCGAAAGCGTTGGAGGAATCACCAAACCTGCCGGGAGAGGTCGTCCTGCTCGACGACGACGGCCAGGGACTGATGAATAGTCTGTTATCCGCGAAATACCGGCGGATGTTCATCGTCGATGCGGCGGATTTCGGCGGATTGCCGGGCGCCTGGAAGCGTTTCTCTCCGGGTGATATCGCCAAGCCGGCTGAAGGCGTCGAACCCCTCGGAACGCCGCACGGGATGGGCCTTCAGGATGTTTTGGAGATTGCCGGAGCCCTGGGAATACCGTTGCCGGAGATCATCGTTTATGGCGTCCAGCCGTCCCGGATGGAATGGTCGTTTGGATTGAGCGAGCCGGTGCAAAGGGCCGTTCCTGAAATTTGTGAGGCGATCATTCAAGAGGTTTCCGGACCGGGAAACCGCCGATTCATGGAGAAAGGGAGTTCCCATGGCTAAAATCCTGATCATCGACGATGATCCCGACATCGTCACCGCCGTCCGCCTGACCCTGGAAAGCGTCGGCCATAAAGTGGTTGAGGCCGGAAGCGGGAAAGAGGGAATCGCCCGGATCAAGACTGATCGTCCGGACTTGATCATTCTGGACGTGATGATGGAGACGCAAACCGAAGGATTCCAAGTGGCGCTCAAGCTGCACAGTTCCGATCCCGGTTCGGAATTCGCCGTGTTCAAGAACATCCCGATCCTGATGTTCACCGCGATCCACAGCACGACGCCGCTGCGCTTCGAACCGGATAGGGATTACCTGCCGGTGGAGGCGTTCATTGACAAGCCGGTTAAACCCGACCTCCTGATCGAGAAAGTAGACTCGATCCTCAAAGGTCGGAAGTCCTAGCCGCTCTTTCATCCCCTATTCCGGACCGGAATGATGATCGACGAGCGGGCGGGAAGAGGCGGCCGTTTCAGATGAATATGAAACGGGGAATTTCCACTTTGTTCGGCGGGCGGCTGCAGAGCGTGCTGATCGCCTCCTTTACCCTGGTGGCCATGCTTTCCGTGGGATTAGGCGCCTGGGTCATCTCGCGGGTGATCGATAATTACCTGGCCGACGCCGAGAGTCGGCGGGTGGACCGCGATATGAACCTGGCGATCACTTTTTACCAGTCCAAGTTGGATGAAGTCACGGCCGTCGCCCGGCGCCTGGCGATGGATCCCCTCGTCATCGATAACTTGCCGGCCGCTTTACGGAACCGGAAAGAATCCATCGAGCGCATCGATCAGACGATCAATCGCAAGATCACCGTTCCCATCGTGGGCGGCACTTATTTTGTCTCCGTCCTCGATCCCAAGGGGAACATCCGGATCGGGCGCGTGATTTCGCCGGAGGGACGGATTTATCCTTTCGTTTCCCGGGGCAATTGGGGGGAATTGCCGATCGTCGTCGACGCCTTGACTTCCGGGGAAGGACGGGCGGCGACCGAAATTGTCCCGGCCGAATTTCTGGCCCAGGTCGGATTGGATGAGCAAGCCGCGATCCCTCTGATCGAGACCCCCCTGGCTTCCCCGACGCTTTTTGATCCCCGAGAAAGCACCGCCGGCCTGACCTTGACCGCCGTCTTCCCGGTGCGCGATAACAACGGTGAATCGATCGGGGCGATACTGATCTCCTACCTGTTCAACCGGGACTTCACCCTGGTGGACCGCGTCAAGGAGGCGGCCGGGGTTGATACCGTGACTATTTTTTTAGGCGACTTGCGGGTTTCTACCAATGTCTTAACCGAAACCGGGGAACGCGCCATCGGCACCCGATTGTCCCGGGATGTGTATGATATCGTATTAGGGCAAGGCCTCAAGTATGTCGGCCGGGCCTTTGTCGTCAAGGAGTGGTTCATCACCCAATACCTGCCCTTGCGCGATCATCGTGATCAGGTCGTCGGCATCCTGTATGTCGGAGCGCGGGAGGCGACTTTTCAAGCCTTGGTCAGTGCCTTCAACAAACGGGTGGCCCTGATCGCCTCGATTTGCTTGATGCTGGCGATCGTCCTCGGCGTCCTGATTTCCGGGTTCATCACCCGGCCGATTGCCGAATTGGCGAGGGCCACCCACGGCCTGGAAGAGGGCGACATGACGGTTCGCGTGCGCGCCTCGGGCGGCGGCGAACTGGCCCTCCTGGGCCGGTCTTTCAATACCATGGTCGAAACCTTGCGCCGGACCCAGAAGGAACTTGTCCAAAAAGAGAGGTTGGCCTCGATGGGGCAACTGGCGGCCGGAGTCGCCCACGAGATCAACAATCCCCTGGGCACCATCCTGCTTTTTTCGGATATCCTGCTCAAGAGCGCGGCCGAGAACGACCCCCGGCGGGATGATCTGGAAATGATCATTAAAGAGACCAATCGTTGCAAGAACATCGTCGCCGCTCTCTTGAATTTCGCCCGCCAGCAAGACGTGCTGGTTAAGAAAACCGACGTTCATGCCGTGTTAGAGGAGGCGATCGAGAAAGTCCGTCGTCAACCGAGTTTTGAAAAAGTCGAAATCGCCCGAGAGTTCCATCCCGACCTGCCCCTGATCCAGGCCGACCCGGCCCAGTTGGAGCAGGTTTTCATCAATCTTCTGAACAATGCTTCCGAAGCGATGGCGGGCGGCGGCCTTATCACTCTCACAACCCGGCCTGGAGAGGATCGGCGGGTGGAAATACGGATCTCGGACACGGGCTGCGGCATCCCGAAGGAAAATCTGGATCAACTGTTTACACCCTTCTTCACGACCAAACCGGCCGGAAAAGGCGTCGGCCTGGGATTGGCGATAGTTTACGGGATCATCAAAATGCATCGCGGCCAGATCCAGGCCCAGAGCCAGGTCGGCCGGGGGACGACGTTCACCATGACCCTGCCGATCCAGACGACTTCCGCGACTTAATCGGGGTTCTTTATTAAAATGGAAACCAAAGAAAAAATTCTGATCGTCGACGACGAATTGGGGATTCGCGACGGCTGCCGGCGAGTCCTGGAGCCGAAGGGGTTCATCGTGGAAACGGCGGGCACCGTTCGGGAGGGACGGCAAAAAGTCCGGGCCGGCGGTTTCGACCTGGTTTTGCTGGACGTCATGCTGCCGGATGGCCGGGGCATTGATTTGCTGGGCGAAATTCACGAGAAGGATCCCGACGTCGTCGCCGTGATCATCACCGGGTATGGGACGGTGGAACTGGCCGTTAAGGCGATCAAAGAGGGGGCCTACGACTTCCTCTCGAAACCCTTCGACTCCGATATGCTCCTGATGACCGTCAACCGGGGGATGGAGAAGCGGAGGCTTCTCCTGGAAACGAAACGGTTACAGGCAGTCGAGCGGGCGGCCGACGAATTAGCCCGGGTGAATAAGGAGATGGAGAGGCTGAACGAGTTTAAATCGGCGTTCATGTTGCTGGTGGCGCACGAACTGAGATCGCCGGTGAACGGCGCTCAAAGCCTGGTTCGGACCTTGTTGAGCGGGCTGGCGGGCGAACTCAATCCGAAGCAAGGAGAACTCCTGGCCCGGGTGGAGGCGCGGTTCGATTCCCTGTTGGATATGATCAACGATCTTCTAACGTTGGCCGCCGGTAAAACGATCGCCGCCGGGAAATCGCCGGAAGCGGTGCCGCTGGGAGCCGTCATCCGACGGCTTATGGAACACTATTCCGTTGAGGCGAAAAACGCCCGGGTCGCGTTGGTCGGCGAAATCCCTGAGCAGGATTTAAACGTTCGGGCGACGCCGGATGACCTCGGTTTGATTTTCGGGAATTTAATCGGGAACGCGATCAAGTACACTCCCTCAGGCGGCCGTGTCCGGATTGCCTTGGAAAAGGAAGCGGGATGGGCCGTGATCACCGTATCCGATACCGGCATCGGCATTCCGGATGAGGCTATAGCCAAAATCGGGGACGAGTTTTTCCGGGCGATCAACGCCAAAAAGGCCGGCATCAAGGGGACCGGGTTGGGATTGAGCATTGTCAAGCAGACGATGAAACGTCTTGATGGGCGGGTCAGCGTGCAAAGTACGGAGGGAAAAGGGACGACTTTTACGCTGAGGCTGCCGTTGGACCCGGCCGCCCCTGGAATTCCAGGCCGACCCTCTCCGCAAAAAACCCCTTGACAAATTAATTTTGATAAACTATACGTATACGTATAGGTATGAATCATTAAGTAAATAATAAATACGTGGGGGTGATATGGGAAAAGAAATCATGACCAAAGCCGATCTGGCCGAAAAAACCGGAGTCGAAACGGTGGAAATCGACCTGTGGACAAAAACCAAGATCCTCAAGCCGGTCGCGTTTGCCGAGGACAAATCCGCGTTTTACGCCGTCCAGGATCTCGACCGTGCTTCCCACGTCCGCAAGCTCCGGGAACTCGGATACGGCCGGGAGGAAATCCAGAAGATCATCAAGAAATACGGCTGGCCCCGGGCCAAGGGCGGCGAAAAAAAACCGGCCGAGCAGGACAAGCTCCTGACTGTCGGCCTGTTGGCCGAAAAAGCCGGCGTCAGCCCCCGGACGGTCAAGCATTGGGAGGATGTCGGCATCCTCGACCCCGATTTACGGAGCGAAGGCGGATTCCGCCTCTATGACGAAATCTACGTTTATCTCTGCAAGCTCATCCGCGACCTCCAGCTCTTCGGCTACAGTCTGGAGGAGATCAAGTCGGTCTCCGATTCCGTCCGGGATTTTCTCTCCCTGGAGAAAGGCCTGGCCGCGTATTCGCGCGAGGAGACCGGCCGGAAACTCGATGACCTGCTGGCCGCCGTCGAATCCCTGAATAAAAAAATGGGCCAGCTCCGGGAAGGGATTGACCGTTGGGAGGACTTGCTCAAGAAGAAAAAGAAGGAAATCGTCGGCCTCAAGGCCAAAAACGCCAAACGGCCGGCGGCTGTTCCGGAGGTGCCTCGTGCCTAAAATCGCCCTCATCGAACCGCAATCGCCCAATCTCCATATTTTTTCCAAGTTCCCCTCGCCGCGTCTCGGGACCGTCCTCCTGGGGACGATCATGAAGAAGCGGGGCTGGGACGTGGAGCTGTTCGTCGAGGATTTTCGAGCCCTCGATTTCGGCGTGATCGGAAGCGCCGATATCGTCGGGATTTCCATCATCACCTCGACCGCGCCCCGGGCCTATGCCGTCGCCGACCGTGCCCGGGAGATGGGAATTCCCGTTCTGTTCGGCGGGCCGCACGTCACCTTTCTCCCCGAGGAAGGGCTCCAGCATGGCGATTTCGTCCTCCGCGGCGAAGCGGAGGAGACTTTGCCGGTGTTCCTCGATGCCTGGCGCGCCGGCGCGGAATTGTCGGTCGTGCCCGGGCTTTCCTACCATCGAAACGGGGAGGATGTCCACAATCCCAAGGCCATGCCGCCTCACGATCTCGATGCTTTTCCGTTCGTGGATTTCGAGCTCCTGAAGCCCGACCGCAGATGGAGGAAAAAGCGGATGGTTCTTCCCGTCCAGACCTCCCGGGGTTGTCCGTTCGCTTGCTCGTTCTGCTCGGTGACCGGGATGTTCGGCAAGTCGTACCGGTTCCGTTCTACCGAACACATCATCAGGGAACTGCGGCTCTACCAGGGCCGGAAAAAGTATCTCTTCTTTTACGACGATAATTTCGCCGCCCACAAGCCGCGGACGCGGGAACTGCTTGAGGCCATGATCCGGGAGGGATTCAAGTTTCGCTGGACGACCCAGGTCCGGGCCGACGTCGCCCGGGACCCGGAGCTCGTCCGGCTGATGAAAAAGGCGGGGTGCCATACCGTCTGCATCGGGTTCGAGTCGGTGAACCCCAGGAGCCTCCAGGAATCCCACAAAGCCCAGTCCGTGGCCGAACTCAACCGGGCGGTCCGCGTCTTCCGGCGCCACCGGATTCACATCCACGGCATGTTTGTTTTCGGGTTCGATCAGGACGACCGGGGGACGTTCCGGGAAACCGTCGACTGGGCCCGGAAATCGCGCCTGACGTCCTCGCAGTTTCTCATCCTCACGCCCCTTCCCGGAAGCGAGTTTTTCAACAAGGTAACGGAAGAGAAGAGGATCGCCTTCAAGGACTGGTCGCTCTATGACGCTCATCACGCGGTCTTCCGTCCCCGTCACTTGACTTTGGCCGACCTGCAGAAAGCCCAGATCTGGGGCCATAAAAGGTTTTATTCGTTCAAGGAGCAGATCCGGAATCTCTTCGAAGGGCGCTGGCTGGCCCTGGCGATCAACCATTACGCCCGGGCCCTTAACCGGACTTGGCGGAAAAAGAACCGGACGTTTCTCAAAGCCCTGGACCTTCTCCGCCCGCGCCGCGGCAGCCGGGTCTGGGTGGACTACCAGCAGGAAGTCGGACTCGACGACCGGCCGCCCCGGTAAAAGGCGGATTTCTCGTCCGATTTTCGCCTGCTTCTTGTCCCCATCCTCTCTTGCCTCCCGATCGGATGGCGGACTTCGCTGCTTCCGGCCCGGCTGGGCCTGCTGGGCAAGTTTTCCTTCAAGGAACGACTGGCGGCCATCCTCAAACAAAATATGACGATCAAGGAGGTCAAAATAAAATCGAGAATCATGCTGACGGCGTCGGTCATCCCGGTCGACGGCTAAAGGACGAATCCGACTCCGACGATCACGGACAGGACGTCGGTCCGGAGCACCCGGCCGAATTCCGGCCCCATGTACCCGACCCGGAGATCGTTGATGTCCCGTCCTTTTCCCTCGCCGAAGGCGTAGAGAAACCCGACCCAACGATACATCACGGCGGCGTTGAGAAATACGGACGGCCCCACGTCGAGGTGGAGCCCTGCGCCGACGTTGAGACCTGCCCCGAAATAGGACGCGTTCAAGGTTTTTCCCTTGTAAAAAGAGCCTCCCTTCACCCGGATGAAGGGGATCGTGATCCCGCCCAGAAAATATGGCCGGAGAGGGAGCTTTTTTAAAAAAAACGAACGCCCGTTGAGGTCGAGAGCCTGATACGTCGCGGTGTGGGATCCGTTTTCGAGGTTGACGGTCTGGCTGAAACGCAGCAGGGAAACATCCCAGGATCCGTTATATGACTTCATCCCGTAACTCAAGGTCCAGGCCAATCCTTTCTCCAAGCGCGGAATGAAGAACGCTTTTTCAAAATGCCAGAGAGTCAGGTTCCGGTCCAGGTCGCGGCCGTAATCGAGGAATTGCCCGGAGAGCATGATGTACGGGCCGTCGCGCCCGGGGCCCGCGGCCAGGGCTGTTGAGAAGACGCCCAGAAGGAGCAGGAAGGCTGCGGCGCGGCGGGTCATAAGGGGACACTTTAGACCGTGAAGCGTTTTCAGTCAATGGCGCCTGTTCGCCGCCGCACCGGTTTTTACCTTATAATGAAAGCGGGAGAGCG
>CAYSGA010000030.1:0-12809 GCA_964430165.1 uncultured Eubacteriales bacterium | reverse complement strand
GGAGCGGGAGAGCTCCGCTTTGAAAACGGATCCGAATTCCGTGGACAAGGAAGCCCGGGAAAAGCTGTGGCTGATCAAGCCCGACGAAAAAGTCATCGTCAAGAAAAAGAAATAAGTCTTATTCCGGCAGGACGGGCATCACGGCCCAGACGCGTTCCTTGTTGAGACGCATCGCCCATTCCAGGGCGTTCCGCCATTCGGCCGGAAGGATCCCGGCCAGGGCGCGGGTCGCTTCCGTGTTCCGGCGGCCGAAAATGGAGGCGAAAAAGGGGATTCGTTTGGGCCAGACGACCAGACGGACCTCCATTCGGGCATCGATCCCGGCGAGGTTTTTGGCCGTCTCGACCGCTTTCGGAAGTCCGCCCAGCTCGTCCACCAGCCCCAGGTCCTTGGCCTGGCGTCCCGTCCAGACCCGGCCCCGGCCGATGCGGTCGACGGCCTCCGGAGTCATGTTCCGCCCCTCGGCCGCCTGGGCCGTGAACCGGTCATAGATCCAGAGGATCTGTTTCTTGAACAGGGCGTGTTCCCCGGCGGTCATAGGCCGGTACGGCGAGAAGATATCGGCCTTTTCTCCGATGGCGATTTTTTCGGCGGTGATTCCGAGCTTGCCGGCGAGGCCGGAAAGGTCGAATTTCCCGGAAATAACCCCGATCGATCCGGTCAACGTTTGCGGTTGGGCGATGATTTTATCGGCGCCCATGGCGACCCAGTAGCCGCCCGAGCCGGCCAGGTCGGACATCGAGACGACGACGGGTTTCTTCTTCCGGGTCAGCTGGACTTCGCGCCAGATCACGTCCGAGGCCACGGCCGAGCCGCCGGGGCTGTCGACCCGGAAGACGATGGCCGCGATCGAAGAATCCTCGCGGGCGGCCTGAAACCAGCCGGCGACCGTGTCCGAACCCATGGTCTGGACCAGTCCGGCGCCGCCGTGGATCGCGCCCTGGCCATAGATCAGGGCGATCCGGCGTCCGGTGTTCAGGCCGAGGGAGGAGGGATCGATCCGTTCGTAGGCGGAAAGAAGAACCGGCTTGGCCGGCCGGCTGTCTTTCGCCCAAAGAGAAACGGCCTCGTCCTCATAGGCGACTTCATCGACGAGCCCGGCTTCCTTCGCCTGGTCCCCTTGGAAGAATGCCCGGTCGATCAATGCCCGGACTTCCTCAGGAGTCTTTTTGCGGGCCTCGGCGACGGCCGCGATATAATCCTCGAAGCGGCTTCGGAGAAGGGACTCCGTCATTTCGCGATGGGCGGCGGTGAAGCCGGTTTCGGTGAATTGATTGTAGGCCGTCTTGAATTCCTCGACGTGCTCGAATTCGGCCCGGATCCCGAGTTTATCGAGCCCCTTTTTATAAAAGGGGACGAATCCGCCCAAGCCGTTGATGCCGATCCAACCGAGGGGATGGATGACGATCCGGTCGCAGCCGGTCGCGAGATAATACTCCTTGTCGGCCTCGGGAAGCTCCTCGAAATAGGCGACGGCCTTCTTTCCGGATCGCCGGAAATCGATCAGGGCGTCGCGGATCTCGGCGCACTTGGCCCAGCCGCATTCGAGGAGACCGATTTTTATAAATACGCCCTCGATCCGCCGGTCGACTTTGGCCATCCGGAGCGATGTCCAGACGTCGTGGACGGAAAGAGCCCGTCCGCCGGGAAGGAAGGCCGCCCAGAAGCCGGATTCGGGGTAATCCACGACCGGACCGGAGAGATCGAGACGGAGATAAGCCGAAGAGGGAATCGACGGAGTCCGGTCGAAGGAAAGGAAAAAAAAGGAAACGGCCGTCGCCGCGGCCAAAACAAAGAAGACCAGGACCAGGATCAAGACGTAGGTGCGTTTTTTCATAACGCTCTCCACTTCCGGAATTCGGGAGGCGTCATCATATCATGAAAGAGGCCGGGCCGTCCTCGGGTTCCGATTGACCATCGGTTTCGCCGCGCTCTATTTTCGAGCCTTCGATCGGCCAGGTCGGCGGAAGGGCAAGGCCGGGCTTTCGTGAACGGTCTGTTTCGCCCGCCGCCGTTCATCCCAGAACTCTCTCGGCGAAACGATCGGAATCCCCCGGAACGATCCGAGGGCGAGAAGGTCGTCGTCCCCGGTGACGATACGATCGGCACCCGCCGCCGCGGCCAGGCCGAGAACATGGAGATCCCCGGAGTCGCGGCACGACCCGGCGGGAACGGGGACGGGCTCCCGGATGTCGGCGATTCGCTTCAGTTGCTCGATGATCGGACCGGCGATCGAAGGGGGTTGCCCGATCTTCTTCAGGAGGCCGTTCGCCAGCTCTTTGAGAATAGAGGAACTCAAGATGATGGTATGCTCGTTGAGACATAGCTCGAATACGGAATGGGCCAGCCCGCGCGCGACGTGGGCGGCGATCAGAACGTTGGTGTCGAGGACGATCTTCACGAAATCAGCTTGTAGACGTCTTCATCCGTGTAGATTCCCCTGGCCTCGGCATAAGGAATCGCCGCATCGCGCAGGCGCCGGAACTCAAGGATATTGAGCTCCTTGCGAATGATATCCCGGACGAGATCGCTGACCGGTTTGCCTTCCGCCCGGCTTATGGCCAGAAGGCGCTTCTTCATGTCGGCGGGCAGTCGAACGGACAAAGTTTGATCCATGGTCGTCTCCTGTATGACAATATAATACAAGAGTGTCGCCGCGTCAACAGGGAACGACGGCCGGCGCCGCCTTCAGTTTTTCGGCTTCTTCAGGTCGATGACCACTAGGCCGGCTTTTTCATCCCACCGGGGATCGAATCGCCGGGTCTTTTCCTGTCGGTTTTTCTCAATTCAATATCCGGCATGGAAAAATCATTCATTTTATGGGAAGCGCAAGGCTCAACTCAAGCCTGGAATCCCCTCGGCGCGGGAATGGGAAATCCGCAACTCCCGGGCCTTTTTCCCGTATAATCCCGTATAATATCGACGCGGCCGGAGCCGCGAGGAGAAGAGAGTAACGATGTACGCCGTCGAGATGGAGCACGTTTCCAAAAAATTCGGCGCTTTCACCGCCGTCAAGGATCTGTCCCTGAAAATCCCCCGGGGCGCGGTTTTCGGCCTCCTCGGGCCCAACGGCGCCGGCAAGACCACTTCGATCCGGATGATGCTGGACATCATCATCCCGGACGAGGGGAAGATCGGAATTTTCGGCCGGGCCATGGATGAGGCGATGAAATCGAGAATCGGCTACCTGCCCGAGGATCGCGGCCTTTATCCAAAGATGAAAGTCGGCGAAGTCCTGGAATTCCTGGCCGAGATCAAGGGTGTCCCGCGGTCGGTTGCTCCGGCCGCCCTGGACAAATGGCTGGTCAAGTTCGAACTGGCCGAATGGAAGAACAAGAAGGTCGAGCAGCTGTCCAAGGGGATGCAGCAGAAGATCCAGTTCATCGCCACCGTCGTCCACGACCCCGACCTTATCATCTTGGACGAGCCGTTCGGCGGGCTGGACCCGGTCAACACGAAGCTCCTCAAGGACGTCATGCTCGAGTTGCGGGACGGGGGGAAGACGATCGTCTTTTCCACCCACCGGATGGAGCAGGTCGAGATGATCTGCGACGACATCTGCCTGATCAACAAGGGCGAGGCGGTGCTCCGGGGCCGCCTCAAGGACATCAAGAAGGAATACGGGAAAAACTCGATCGTTCTCGAATACGAAGGCTCGATCGACTTCCTGAAAGGGAACCCGGGCATCGATAGGATCGACGACTACGGTCGGGCGGCCGAAATCCGGCTGAAGGAAAAGGCCGACCCCCAGGAGATCCTGAAAATCCTCGCCGGCCGGGTCCGCGTCGGGAAATTCGAAATTCAGGAACCGTCCCTCAACACGATTTTTATCGAGAAAGTCGGCCGGAGCGAACAATGAAAAAAATCTGGACCGTCATCAAGAGGGAATACATCGAGCACGTCCGGACGAAGGCCTTCATCATCGGCACCGTCCTCGGCCCGGTCTTTATGCTGGCGATCATGGTGCTTCCGGTCCTCCTGGCCGTCAGCGGGAAGGGCGAGAAAA
This sequence comes from uncultured Eubacteriales bacterium, assembly GCA_964430165.1. Lineage (GTDB taxonomy): Bacteria > Acidobacteriota > Aminicenantia > Aminicenantales > UBA4085 > JAAZPG01. The sequence goes on along the minus strand of CAYSGA010000030.1, from coordinate 8,803 downwards.
GCACCTTGGCCGTCGTCGACGGCACGGGCGTGATCCAGGCGGATTTCGCCGGCGAACTGGCCAAGTTCAAAATGGGGGACGGGAGCGCGAAATACACGGTCGTTCCGGTCGCCCCGGCGGCCGACGCGGACGCCCAGAAATCGGAATTGGGACAAAGCGTCATGACCGGGAAATACTCGGGGTACATTTATATTCCGGAGGACGTTATCTCCGGGGGGACGGCCGAATACGCCTCCCGTCATACCGCCGATTTCAGCCAGATCGAAACCCTCACCCAGACGCTCAGTGGCGTGGTCGTGGGCAAGCGGTTGAAGGCCGAGGGACTCGACCCAAACAAAATCTCGGCCTACACCAAGCCGGTCAAGATGGACACGGTCAAGGTCAGCGAGAAGGGCCGGGAGCGGGACACCGGCGGCTCGTTCATCGTCAGCTTCGTTCTGGTCATGGTCTTGTACATGACGATGTTCATGTACGGAGCCATGATTTTGCGCGGCGTCCTGGAGGAAAAAACCAATCGGGTGGTCGAGATCGTCCTGTCCTCGCTCCGGCCGTTTCAGCTGATGATGGGGAAGATCCTGGGGATCGCCCTGGTCGGATTGACCCAGTACACGATTTGGGCCCTGTTCGGATTCCTCCTGACCCAGTACGGCGGTTCAATCGTCGGGTCGATCGCCCCGGGCGCGAAGGCCTCGGGTTTCGCCATGGCCAGCATCCCGCCCTACGTGTTTATTTATTTTGTCGTCTTCTTCATCCTCGGCTATCTTCTGTTCGCCACCCTTTACGCCGCCGTCGGCTCGGCCTCGAACAACGAGAAGGAAGCCCAACAGATGCTTTTTCCGGTGACGATGTGTCTTATCATCCCGATCCTGATGATGCAGTACGTCATGCGCAGCCCGAATTCGAACCTTTCGGTGATCCTGTCGATGATCCCGTTCTTTGCCCCGATCCTGATGCTCCAGCGGATTTCGATCGTCCTACCCCCGGCGACTCAGATTCTCGGCTCGATCGTCCTTCTGATTCTGACGACCGTCGGCATGGTCTGGCTGGCGGCGAAAATCTACCGGGTCGGGATCCTGATGTACGGAAAGAAACCGAGCCTTCGGGAAATCATGAGGTGGGTCAGGTACAAATAAGACGCCGCGTCGGTCCGGCGAATAGGCCATCCTCCGCCCCCGGGAACCAGTCCCGTCGGTTCCCCCCATGCGAGCATGGGGCCCCCCCTCCGCTATGGGGGCTTGAGGACGGCCTATTCGCCGGACCGACGCGGCGTCGATTTATATCAGCCGGGGGAGAGCGGAGCGGGTGGCAAGGATTTGCCAGCCCTCCGCGACCCTCGAGAGCCAGGGCCGGGAACATCCAATCTTCCGTACTCTTTCGCGGAATTGATTTTCGCGGGCGGGTGTGGAAAAATGGGACAGTCCGAGGAGGTCGCGTTTCATGAGTTCCAACAAACTGTACGTCGGTAACCTCAACTACAAAACGACCGAGGATGCCCTCCGCCAGGTCTTCGTCCCGTTCGGCGAGGTTATTTCGGCGAACATTCTCCCGCACCGCGGCTACGGGTTTGTCGAAATGGCCACGCCCGAAGCGGCCGAAGAGGCCCGGTTGAAGTTGAACGGCCAGGAGCTGGAAGGGCGCAAGATCATCGTCAACGAGGCGAAACCGCGCGCCGAAAAACCGACCGAATCCCGTTTCGGCCAGGAACGGAGAGATTTCCGCAAGTCCTGAAAGGAAAAACTACCTTTATCCCGCTTCGAGCCCGGGCCCCCGGGAGGGAGGGGGCCGCATGATTTCATCCCGAGGGGGGCGTAAACTTTCCCCTCATCCGTTTCGTCTATTATGATGTGACCGCCGAAACCCTTCCGCAAGCCGTCGCGCGCGTCTCTCCCGACGTGATCGAGGGCCTTGTCCGGAGAATTCGATCCGGAGACCGGGACGCCTTCGTCGTCCTGACCCGGATCTATCAGAAAAAAGTCTTTATTCTGGCCTATTCTTTCTTCCGGAACAAAGAAGACGCCGTCGATCTCGTCCAGGACGTCTTTCTCCGGATATTCGAGAAAATCGACTCGTTTCAGGAAGACCGAAATTTCGAGGCCTGGATGATCCAGGTCGCGAAAAATATTTGCATCGACCGGTATCGAAGAACCCGGGGCCGGCGGGAGATGGAGAGCGACGTCCGCGTGGACGAGATTCCGCTGGCCGACCACAGTTCGCCGGATGCCGGCCGTTCCTCGGACTTGAAGGCGGTTTTGGCTCAATCGGTGGACCGCTTGGCCGAGCGGCAAAAGACCATTTTTCTCATGCGCCATGTCAACCAGATGGGCAACGAGGAAATCGCCCGGGTTTTAAACATTTCGACGGGAACGGTCAAATCGCTCCATTTCAAGGCGATCCGAAAGCTTCGGACGCTGATGGGTCCTCATTTAGGGTGTCAAACATGAAAACCTGCCGGCGATGGAGAAAAGAATTCGACTCGGACCCGGGGGAATTTTCCTTGCCCGCCGCTCGGAGCCCTTGGAAGGAGCATTTGGCCATGTGTCCCGATTGCCGAAAACAATGGGAAGACGCGGAAAAGATCATTCGGGGCGCGGACGCCCTGAAGGGCGACGTCCAAACGGTCCTGACGACCGTGGACTGGGGCGCCCTCTCCGAACGAATCGCGGACGCGGCTTTTGCCCGGCAAAAAGCAAGCCCGTCCCGGGCCCTTCCGGCCCGGCCGCGCGCCTTCGGTTGGAGGCCTGCGTTTGCCGGCGCTCTCGGAGGCCTCCTGATCGGTGCATCCGTCATGTATTTCGCCCTTCGTGCGCCGAACGCCGCGCCGCCGGCCGATTCGGAGATTTACGCGTCCGGCGAGTTCATCGACCGGGCGGAGTTGTCCGTGGTCCGGCGGGAAACGCTCGATTATTTATCCAAAAGCCGGGCTCTTCTCCTGGATTTCGTCCAGGCATCCCCGGAGCGGGCCGGCTGGATTCTCCGGAATGAATCCGCCACCCGCCGGACGGCCGATCTTCTTTCGAAAAAGCGGTTCATGAACGTTCATCTGGACGACGCCTCCATGGTCAAGGCCCGGAGCATCTGCGACCAGATCGAACGGCTTTTTGTCGAGCTCTCTCAAATCAGCGGCGAAATTTCGGCCGAGGAAGTGTCCCGTATTCAAGGGTACATCGAAGAGAAAAATCTGTTGCTCCGCATCAAACTGCTCCAAGGAGAGCTGGCGGAAAGCGAGGTCTGACATGCGCAAGCGAACGATCGTTTTCCTGTTTCTTTTCATCGCCCTGTCGGCCGGGGCCTTTCCGGCCGCGGCCCAATCGACGGCGGAGGACAGGGACTTCCAGGAGATCAAGCTCCTCGTGTTCGACGAGAACTGGGCTGAGGCTCTCTCCCGCCTGGACGCGTTCTTGATCCGGAATCCTACCGATTCCCGTTCCGTTCCGGCCCTGTATTACCGGGCGAAATGCCTCGAGGAGACCGGCGGGCGGGACGAGGATGCCCTTAGGGCCTACAAGGAATATCTCAGCCGCGGCGACCGGAATAAAAGTCTCGCCTCGGACGCGGAGGCTTCGATCATCGACCTGGCCGTAAAGCTCTACGAGCGCGGCGACCGGTCGTTCCTCCCGGAAATCGAGGAGCGGCTGACCCATCCCGAAAAAGACGTCCGCTACTTCGCGGCCATCCGGCTGAGCGCGATCAAGGAAAAGAAGGCGGCGGCCAAGAGTGTCCCCGTCTTGAAAAAAATGCTGGCCGAAGAGACCGACACCGAACTCCGCGACCGGGCGAAGATCGCCCTGCTTCGGGTCGAGCCCGAAGCGCTGGCCGTAACAACCGACCGGAACACCGACCGCAAGATCCGCCTGTTTCACATCCAAATTTTCGACGAACGGACGAAAAAAGCGGAGCTGTCGCTCAACCTGCCCTGGGCCCTGGCCGACCTGGCCCTGGCCGGGATGTCCGAAAACGACCGGGCCATGCTCCGCGGCCGCGGATACGACATCGACCGGATCCTCAAGGAACTGAAATCCGGCGGCAACATCCTGGAAATCAAGGACGAAAAGGAAGGCAAGTCCATAAAAATCTGGATCGACTGATCCGAAGGAGACATCATGAACATCCAAAAAACGAGCCTCATCATTTTAATCGCGGTCGTTATGGTCCTCAGCACCGTTGCCTTTGCGGCTCCGGCATCGTCAAACACCGAATGGCAGGTCGTCAAAAGGGCGGTCCAGGAAGACGTCCGCCCGGCCGCTGTCCGGGGGGAAGCCAGGTGGTTCAAGATCCTGATCACAGACCGGAACGGGAAGGGGGAAGTGGTCCGGATCACGCTGCCGCTCAGCCTGATCGAAGGAATCGCCGTCATGGCCTCCGACAAGAACGTCCGGTGCAACGGCCGCGACTTGGACCTCAATTTTGTTGAAATCCTGGAAGAATTGAAAAAGGCCGGGCCGCTGGCCTTGGTCGAAATCGGCGACGACGACGGGATGATCAAGGTCTGGATCGAATAAGAAACGGTCTTCGCCGGCGTCTTGCGCCTGAAGTTTCCTTTTCCCCCGCCGAATAAAATATTTCGCTCTTTTCATTAGTATGATTTTGTCTTTCGTCCGGATTTCATTCCGAAAAGGATGCCGCCGGCCGGGGCCCGAGGAGCGAACATGATCGAACTGGTCCGCATCGTCCGGGAAGCGGCCGGCCCGCTTCATTGAGGCGCGCGTCCGGAAGCCTGGGCCGCCTTGTGCTATAATAGCGCGTTCGTTTTTCCCTGTTTTCACGAGGCCCGGCGATGGAACTCAAACTGACGAAGGCGCAATACGAAGCGTTGATGAAACTGGTCTATCTCGGCAATACCGTGGTCAACGGATTCCGGGAGAAGAATCCCGTCATCGAGACCGACCACCTGGAAAACTACATCTACGCCAAGGCCGCGGATTTCGGTCTGGGCAAGCTTACGGTCTACGACGAGGAACTGGACGCCTTTTACCCGGCGACGGAGACCGAGGACGCCTGGCTGGCGGTCCACGACGATTACATCAACGACCTGTTTTGGGACGAGCTCATGCACCGACTGGCCGAGCGGGATTTAGAAACGAGGTACGGCTTGGACGCGGTCGAGGCGATGTCGGCCGAGGAACGGGGCAAGCTCGAGCGGGAGCTGATGGACAAATTCTACGCCGAGTTCCACCAGAACGGCCTGAACAACCTCATCCTGTACCGGCCGTCCTGAAGCCGGGATTTCCTTCAACCGGCGAAATCGTCAGGCGCCCGCCGTCCCGGTCTTTCGCAGGATCCGTTTCAACCAGGCGTTGTAGACGCCGAGGCCGACGAACGAAATGATTCCCACTAGCCCGATGATGAGCCAGAGGGTGGCGATTTTCGCGGGTGCGCCCGCCTTCTGCGGGTCGAGGATCAATTTCTGGAACAGCATCCCGCCGACCGGGCCGCCGATAATGCTCCCCAGGGCCACCGGCAGGTTGGCGTATCCGAGATATAGCCCTTCCTGACCCTTGGGGGCGAGGGCGCCCAGGTATTCGTAGATCCGCGGGGAGGCGAACATTTCTCCGGTGGCCATCGAGGCGATGGAGATGATCATGAAGATACCGGCCGCCGGTAGGGCCAGACCGAGGAAATCGATTTTCCGGGTCACGTCCGACCAGAGCAGGGTGGGCAGGACGTTGACGACCATCCCGACGACGGTCACCCCGACTCCGAACATGATCGACTTGATCGGCGTCCATTTTTTGGCGAACTTGGTGATCAGGAGTTGGAAGCAGACGATCATCAGGGGGTTGGCCATCGTGTACAGCTCCATCGGGGCCTTGGGGTCGATGAAGCGCATGAACAGGGGCATGAGGTTGTAGAGCTGGGCGTAAAGGAACCAGAAGAGGGACAGGACGATGAGGAAGAAGACGAAGCGGATGTTCCGGAGGACGATGATGATGCCCAGGAGGGCCTCGCCCAGGGAACGGTGCTTGACGACCTGGCCGTCCTTCTTTCCGTCGCTGACGAACTGGGGTTCCTTGTAGATGAACAAGACGACGACCAGGCCGATCAGGGCGAAAACCGTAGCCACGTAGGTGAAAATCGCCGGAATGCCGTAGGCGGTCCGGACAAAATAAGAAACGCCGCGGCCTGTGATCGAACCGATGTTGATGACCATGTAGAAAATGCCGAAGGCTAGGGTCGCGTGCATTCCGGAGGTTTTCTGGACCGTCCCGGCGATGCAGGGCTTGACGATCGAACCGCCGATGCCGATGAAGACGATCGCGACGACGACGGGGACGAGGTAATTGACCGGCGCCCCTTCGACCGTCCCGGCGAGGCCGGGCCAGAACCGCTGCAGGTTGCCCATGATCAGGTAGCCGACGGAGATGAGAACGAGCGAAAGCGAGAGCGATTTCTTGTATCCGTATTTGTCGGCGATTGTCCCGGAGAGGATGGGCAGGAAATAAATCAGTCCCCAGAGAACCGTTCCGTTGAGGAAGGTGGCCGCGGCCGGGCTCATCCCCAGGATTTCCTTGAGGTAAATCACCATGAACGAGGCCATGGAATAATAGGCGGCCCGTTCGAAAAGTTCGATCGTGTTGGCCGTCCAGAACGTACGAGGGAACCGGGCTTTGCCGGCCGGGGCGGGCGTGTCGCTCATGGGGAGACTCCTTTTCGGGATTCGGCGGTCCACTTCGCGAGGGAAGATTCTATCCGAGCCCCGACCTCCGGTCAACCGGCGCGGGCCGATCCCGGAGACAATCCCCCCTCCGCAGAGGTCCCGCAAACAGGCCATCCTCCGCCCTCTCCTAGCTCCCCGGGGTTGCGTAGGACTGCAAAGCCCGGGAACCTGTCCCAATTGACCAAGTTTCGGAGGCCGTGCCCTAGCTCCTGCAAAGCCCGCCTTGATTCGCGAGGCTCATGGAGGACTGCAAAGCCTGTCGCGTAGGACTGGCCTCCAAACTTGAGTTTGACCCGATTTAGGAGGCCGTGTAAGATTCGGGGGACGGGTTCAGGGAGGAAGAATATGAGCGACGTGATCCGGTTCGGCGTGTCGCTGGAGAAAGGTCTGCTGGACAAGTTCGACAGATACATCCGCAAGCGCAAATGGGCCAGCCGGTCCGATGCCCTGCGCGACCTGATTCGGGCTGAGCTCGTCAAGAAGGAATGGACGGAAGGGGATGAAGTCGCCGGCGCCGTGACCCTCATCTATGACCATCACCACAAAGATATGTTGGGGCGCCTGACCGACCTCCAGCACGACTACCAACGCCTGATGTTGTCCACCCTCCATATCCACCTGGACCACGACCATTGCCTGGAGATCATCGCCGTCAAGGGGAATCCGGCGGAGATTCAGAAGCTGGCCGAAACGCTCCGGACGATCCAGGGGGTCAAGCACGGCACGCTGACGATGTCGGCGACCGGACGGAACCTCGGCTGAGGTTCAGCCTCCGAGCACGATCCGGGTCGACCCGACCGTGACTTCGTCGCCCGCGTAGAAAGCGGAATCCTCAATCTGTTCGCCCCGGAGGAATGTTCCGTTGCTGCTGCCGACGTCGCGAATCCGGAAGCCCTCCCGGCCGGCGTAGATCTCGGCATGATGCCCGGAGATCTGGTCGTCGTCCAGGACGATGGCGTTGTCTCCGGCCCGGCCGATGCTCGTGACCTGTGTGCGGATTTCGTACGCCGATTGCCGGCCGTCGGGAAGAATGATGTCCACCCGCGCCCGGATTTTCTCTCCTGCGGGCGCCGCTTCCGGGGCTCCCGCCCGGCGGTTCCGGACGATCAGCACGCCGGCGAGCAGGGCCAGGCATAAAAATCCCAAAGCGATGGCGCCGACGGCCAAGGTCGAAAGGCCGGCCTTCGGAAGGACCATTCCTCCGCCTCCGCCGCCGGAGGGGGCGGGGGCGGTTGTCCCCGCGGCGACCTGGGCGAAGACCCCGGCGAGCTTGGCCGCGTCGGCGACGCCGTAGTATTTGCCCGCGCCGGCAGCGGCCACTTCGTTCAGCTGTTTTTCCTCGGACGATCCGGCCCTGATGTCGAGCCCGACGACGTCGACCGTGAGGTCGATGTCGTTGGGAACGGGCTTCATCCCCGCGACTGCGGCGTCGAAATCCGCGACCGTTTTCGGGTCGATTTCGGAGGGCAATAGAGGAATCGGGAGAACTCCCGCGGTGGGTCTGGGCTTCAGGTTGGGCCCCTTGGGCGTGGGGGGAGCGCTGCCGCCCTCAGTCTGAGCGAAGACGGCGGCCGCGCCGAGCGCCAGGAGAGAGAAGACGAAAAGGGTCGGTATTGATATCCGGGAGATCTTTTTCGCGTTCATGGCCGTTGTCCTTATTTCAAATCGAAGATATAACGTCGGACACGGATGTTTTTGGCCGCGTCCACCGGCTGGCCGCTGCAGTTCTCCCCGCCGTCGCTGAGAAGGATGATCCGCCCGGTTTTGCCCTTCCCGGCGGTGCGGAGGTAGTTGGTCGCTTTTTGGAGAGAGAAGGCGATGGGCGTGCTTCCCGAAGCACCGAATCCCAGCTGACCGGCGATCCTGGACGGATTTTGGGTGAACGCTTGGAGGAGGGTGCAGTTTCCGCAATCGAAGAAGGCATAGAGGGCCCATTCCTGGTCGGGCTGCGTTCCGGAATACGGGGCGATCGCCGCCCGGACCGCGTCCTTGGCCGCGGCCAGCTTTTGCCCGCTCATGCTCCCCGAGGCGTCGATGACAAAAACCGTGGACTGGATAAGTTTTTCCGGAGGAAGGGTGACGGTCGCCTCGCTTTCGAGGTATTTTTCGTCCGGGACGTCAGGGTCGGCCTTGTCGCCGAGATACTTG
>CAYSGA010000029.1:0-12825 GCA_964430165.1 uncultured Eubacteriales bacterium | reverse complement strand
ATCGGCCGGGCAATCTCCTGCGGGCTGATCATCAACGAGCTCGTCGTCAACGCGCTGAAACACGCCTTTCCCGAGGGCAGGGAAGGAGAAATCCTGGTCCGGATGCGGCCGTCGGATGGAGCCGGGTTTGAGCTGGCCGTGAAAGACAACGGAGTGGGGCTGCCGAAGGGCTTCGTCCTCGGCCAAGAGGGAAGCCTGGGGCTCCAGATCGTCAGCGATCTGGCTAAGCAGATCGACGCGTCGATCGAGATCAAGGGCGACGCGGGGACGGAAATCATCATCCGGTGGTGAGGCGGGTTGCCGCTTGAGCTCACGCCTCATCGAATTTAAAGCTTTTTTCCCGGAACAAGCGCACACAAGCATCCACCGCCTCAGCATCAAAAAGAGTCCCTTTATTCCGGCTGATTTCCTCCAGGGCTTTGTCGATGCCGAGTGCCGGTCGGTAAGGTCGGTGGGAAGCCATGGCCTCGACGACATCGGTAACCGCCAGGATTCTCGCTTCAATTAATATTGCTTCTCCTGAGAGGCCGGAAGGATAACCGGAGCCGTTCATTCTCTCGTGGTGTTGAAACACTATTTGAGCGATAGGCCACGGAAATTCGATATCTTTCAATATGTCATAACCTGCCTGGGGATGAGTCTTAACCAGGCCGAACTCGTCTTTACTTAACTTGCTCGGCCTTGCCAGAATTTCCGCGGGTACGAACATCTTACCGATATCGTGAATGACCGCAGCCATATGGATTGCTTCCGCCTTGTCTTGGGGTAAACTCATCTCGCCGGCTATGGCAAAGGCAAGCTGGGCAACGCGTTTTTGGTGACCCGCCGTATAGGGGTCCCTTATTTCGGTCGTTTTCGCTATGGACTCGATGGTTGCCTTCAGGGCGATAAGTATTTTTTCCGTGCTCTGCCGGCGTTCCTCCTCAGCCTGCTTTCGCTGGGTGATATCGACCAGGAGAATCACCGTGCTCGTGGACTGGCCATCAGGACCTGACGCGATAGATAAGCTCAGACTATAGACCCGTCGCTGCCCGCCTCGTTCCAGGACGATTTCCCTGTCGGGCTCGATCGTTTGGCCGGCTTTACCAAATTGGTCGGGCCATTGAGGTAAAATCTGTTTCACAGATAAGCCTCTGGCATCTGAAATCTTGTAACCCATTAATTGTTCCGCTGCGGGGTTTAAGTCCAGAATACGGTCCCATTTATCGAGTACGATGATGTTATCTTCAATACGTTCAAAGATGGTATCGCGGGCAAAAGGTATGACTTTGTGGAGATGAAATCGCGGCAGCTTCCAAACCAGAATCAAACTGCCGATAAAGGATGCCCACGGCGTCATTCCAATCGATAACTTCAGGAAGCTGCTCAAGCCAAGTGTTTCAGCCAAAGCGACCAGCATAGGAAGCGCTGCGGCAATCAACAACCACGCGGATTCGCGGTTACGACCACGTTGCCGGTGGACGATCTCCCTGATAAGCTGAACGCTGCCGGTCAGAGTAAGAACGACCATGTAAACCATGCAAGCCCAATATATTGAGCCGTAAGTGGGCTGAAGGGGCAAGTAGGGATTACGGCTGTCTAAACCCGGGTTGCTCCAGATCAGGCGGTGAAGATGATTGGTCCAAATCCCCAAAATGACGATGCTCGGCATGATGCCGAGAAGAATATAGTTACGCTTGATCAGCCATTTTCTTGATCCGATATGGTGAATGATATAGAGCAACCAGAACGTTATCGCTATGGTTCCCCAGACGAGTTGGGCTCCCATCAAATAGCCCTTCGTAAGGGGATCGGGCAGCCCTATCTCTGTGGCGTGCGTCAGCATCCACAACGCGCAAGACAGGAGAAGCGAAGATCCGATAAGACTTGCCCGGTGGTTCAGCTCTCGCCAGGGAAAGTAGATAGCCAGAATGAGGATGCTGACCGAAGCGGCGATTTCCGCAAAAACAATCGGAGACCATTGCCAAATCATGATCTAACCCGCCTCTAAGCCATTTGCTTCTTTGAGGATATGCTTTTTTTATCGTTTATGCAAGATTAAGGATGTCCGGTCAATAACAGAGCGGGCATCCGGGGCGAAAAACTCCGCGACATCAAGGCCGACCACCGGGAACTGGGGGAAATTTCCTCATAAGACGGGCGGGCTTTTCAGGCGACTCTTTTGTCGACGGGTTCGTCTGTTTGAGGGAGAACCGTCCTCTTCAAGGGCGGCGCCCACGGTTTAAAATGTCGAGAGAAATTGGGTTTGGAGCGTTTTGGCTTCCGCCTCGAGCGCGGCGGTGTCGTTTTTCCTCTCGACGATGCGCTGCCCTTCCATGTAGCGGATGAGGGTGCCGTCGCTGAAATAGTAGCGGAATTCCTCGGCCGTCCCCGTCTCCCCCGGGTTCTTTAGGAAAGCGAAGACGAGCTTTCCCCTGTCGAACAGGAATTCCCGGTAATAGGCTCGGCCGGCGACGATTTCATCGATTTCAATTTTCGCCAGAACGGACAATTCTCCGCCGGCTTCCTTGCCGGCGAATTCGGGCTGGTCCGTATACCAGAAGACGGTCTTTTTGGAATAGGTCCCCGATGCCCGCCAGGAACCGTTGTGGCGGTTGACGAAGATTTCCGTGGCGTAGAATCCCGGCGGGCTGCCGCCTTCCGCTTCCTTGACGGCGAGGGCGATCCGGTCCTGGATTTGGGAGTAAAGCCGGCGGATTTGGGCGATCTGTTCGTTTCGGTCCTGAACGGCTGAGCCGCCCGGGGGTTCCGAAAAAGAGAAAACGGCCGCCATGGCCAGGACGGCGCCGAGAACGAGCGTTGCGCCGATCGCCGGAACAAGGAACCTCCCGTTTTGATGAATGCTCATCCATCCCTCCCGAAACGTGCCGAATCGTTTCCCTTATATGACAAACGGCGGGGGGAATCAATCGGCGGATGCGGGGAATTGAGGAGTCGAGTGACGTGGCGTCGGTTTGACAGTCCCGGCGTTTCGGTTTATAAGTTGCTTTTAAATCAAGGATATCGGCCGGGAAACGATCGATCCGCGAGAGGATGACATGGAAATTCAGCTACAGGAATTGCTCGACCGAATCAAACGGGACGGGATGGACGCCGCCGAAAAACAAGCCGCGGCGATCCTGTTGGAGGCGGAGGAACGGAAGAAGACACTTCTGGTCGAAGCCGAACGGGCGGCGATGGCGATTCGGGCGGAGGCGAAGACTTCGGCCGCCCGCGATGAAGAAGCGGGAAAGGCCGCCCTGGCCCGCGCTTCGCGCGACCTGATCCTGTCCTTCCGCGATAAGATCTCAACTCTTTTGGACGCCGTCGTCCGGAAAGACGTGTCCGCCTCTCTCGACGCCGATGTCCTCCGCCAGGCCCTTCCCGGAGTCCTCAAGGCCCTGGCCGCCGGCGGCTCCGACGACCTGGTGGTTCTGGTCGACCCGGCGATGATCAAAAAGATCGAAGGCCGGTTCGACGCCCTCCTCGGCGGGGAACTCAAGAAAGGCATCGAGCTCCGGCCCTTCCCCGATGTCCCCTCGGGGTTCCGGGTGGCGGAGAAGAATGGCGCGGCCTACTACGATTTCTCCGCTATAACCGTGGCTGAGCTTTTTTCCAAATATCTGAACAACCGATTGGCTGAAATCGTCCGGAATGCGGCGAAGGAAATGTAAAACGTGAACCGTTATTACTACTTCGGGGCGACGCTGCCGACGCTGCAGTTCGGCCCGTCGCCGCCGATGTCGTCGGCGGAGTTTCTCCACCGCGGCCGGATCCATCTCCGGCCCGAAGACCTGGCGGTCCTGGAGCGGGCGAGGCGGCAATCCGATCCCGAACTCCCCCCGCCGACCGGCTCCGTTCTCCTCGACCGGTATTACGCCTGGGAACGAACGCTGCGCAACGAGTTTGTTTCCGCCCGGGCGCACCGGCAGGGATGGAGCGGGGAGAAGTGGATCCGTCCGGCCGGAACTGACGATGACGCCGCCCGGGACGCGCGCTCCATCCTTCACGCGGGCGCCGATTCGGCCACGCCCCTGGACGTGGAAACCACCCTGGAAACGGTCCGGTGGGCCCTGGTCGACCGGCTGCGCGGCCGGACGGTCTTCGACTTCGAATCGATCGTCGCTTACCGGCTTCAACTCCTGATCCTCGAACGCCTCGCGGCCCTGACCGCCGAACGGGGCGAAGCCAATTTCCTCCCGATTTACGCCGACCTCCTCGAGGCGGCGCGCACTTCCGAACAAAGCGGAGATTCCCCATGAAGAAGACCATCGGAACGGTGACCGGCGTCAACGGCAACATGGTCACCGTTCGGGCTCAGGGTACGGTGACCATGAACGAAGTCGCCTACATCGTCTCGGCCGGCCGCCGGTTGAAGAGCGAGGTCATCCGTGTCCAGCCGGAGACCGTCCAGGTCCAGGTGTTCGAAATCACCAGGGGCATCCGGGTCGGCGACGCCGTCGCATTCACCGGCGAGCTCCTTTCGGTAGAACTCGGTCCGGGACTTCTCGGCCAGATTTACGACGGCCTCCAGAATCCTCTGCCCCTGATCGCGGAGAAAACCGGAAACTTTCTTGAACCGGGTGTTTACCTCGACGCTCTGCCCCGCGAAAGGAAATGGGCGTTCACCCCGTTGGCCAAAGCCGGAGACCGGGTCGAGCGGGCCGATGTCCTCGGGACCGTGCCTGAAAGCGCTTTCACCCACCGGATCATGGTCCCCTTTTCCCTGGCCGGGACCTGGACGATCAAATCCGTCAAGCCGGCCGGCGCATACTCGGTGGACGAGCCGATCGCCCGGCTGGAGAACGAAAAAGGCGAAGCTTTCGACCTCGCCATGAGCTTTACCTGGCCGGTCAAGCGGGCGATCGACTGCTACGTCAAACGCCTCCGGCCGTTCCAGCCCATGGTCACCAAGACCCGCCTGATCGACACGTTTTTCCCCGTGGCCAAGGGCGGGACCTACTGCATCCCGGGACCCTTCGGCGCCGGGAAAACCGTCCTCCAGCAGGTGACGAGCCGCAACGCCGACGTGGACATCGTCATCATCGCCGCCTGCGGCGAACGAGCCGGGGAGGTCGTCGAAACCCTCAAGGAATTTCCGGCCCTCAGCGACCCGCGCACCGGCCGGTCACTTATGGAAAGGACGATCATCATCTGCAATACGAGTTCCATGCCGGTCGCGGCCCGTGATGCCTCCGTGTATACGGCCGTCACCCTGGCTGAATATTACCGCCAGATGGGCCTGGATGTCCTCCTCCTGGCAGACTCGACGAGCCGCTGGGCCCAGGCCATGCGGGAGATGTCAGGCCGCCTGGAGGAAATCCCCGGCGAAGAAGCCTTCCCGGCCTACCTCGAGTCAGTTATCGCCGCCTTCTACGAACGGGCCGGGCTCGTCCGGCTCAAGGACGGGACGACCGGTTCGATCACCATCGGCGGGACGGTTTCGCCCGCCGGCGGAAACTTCGAGGAGCCGGTGACCCAGGCGACCCTCAAGGTTGTCGGCGCTTTCCACGGGCTTTCCCGTGAGCGTTCGGATGCCCGGAAATACCCGGCCATCCATCCCCTCGAATCGTGGTCAAAGTACGCCGGGATCATCGACGGGCCGATCGTCGACTACGGCCGGGCCTTCCTCCGGGAGAGCGCCGAGGTCGGCCAGATGATGAAGGTCGTCGGCGAGGAGGGGACGTCGCTGGAAGACTACATCGTTTATCTCAAGGGCGAGCTCCTGGACGCGGTCTTCATCCAGCAGAATTCGTTCGACGCCGTGGACGCGGCCGTGGAGCCGCCCCGGCAAAGGGACAGTTACCGCCTGATCCTGGAGGTCCTGGCGGCCGGGATCAAGGGGAAGGACAAGGAGGACGCCGGCAATGGTTCTCCGGCCTTCGTCAGAAATACCTCGACCTTAACGGCGCCCCCTGGCTGAGCGACCGCTACGCCGCTCTCGCCCGCGAAATCAGGGCCTTGCTCGCGGAGCGCCGAACGGGCAACGATGAAAAGGGGATCCGCCTGATTGAGGCTTTGGAGTAGGTCATGAAGAAGGTTTATTCGCGGATCGAATCGATCACCGGAAACGTCATCGCTGTCCGGGCCGAGGGCGTCCGTTACGGCGAGCTGGCCTCGATCGCCACCCGGTTCGGTTCCTCGCTGGCCGAGGTCATCCGCCTCGACAAGGACCTGGTTTCGCTCCAGGTGTTCCAGGGCGGCCGCGGCGTCTCGACCGGCGACGAGATCCGCTTCCTCGGGCACCCGATGCGGGTCAGTTTTTCCGACGATTTACTGGGACGGATCTTCGACGGGGCGGGCGAACCCCGGGACGAAGGACCGCGCCTGTCGGAAAACCTGATCCCGATCGGAGGGCCCTCGGTCAACCCCAGCAAGCGGATCATCCCCCGGGACATGATTCGGACCGGCATTCCGATGATCGACCTCTTCAACACCCTGGTCAAAAGCCAGAAGTTGCCGCTGTTTTCCGTCTCGGGCGAACCGTACAACCCGCTGCTCGCCCGGATTGCCATGCAGGCCGAAGTCGACGTCATCATCCTCGGGGGCATGGGCCTGACCTTCGACGATTACCTCTTCTTCCGCGACTCCCTCGAACAGGGCGGTGCCCTTTCCAAGTCGATTCTATTCGTCCACACCGCGGCCGACCCGGTCGTGGAATGCCTCATGGTCCCGGACCTCGCCCTTGCGGTCGCGGAGCGTTTCGCCCTCCGCGGCAAAAATGTCCTCGTTTTGCTGACCGATATGACGAACTTCGCCGATGCGATGAAGGAAATCGCCATCACCCAGGAAAAGGTCCCTTCCAACCGCGGCTATCCCGGCGACCTATATTCCCAGCTGGCCGCGCGCTACGAGAAGGCCGTCGATTTCGCCGACGCGGGCTCGATCACGATCCTGGCCGCCACGACGATGCCGGGCGACGACGTCACTCACCCCGTGCCCGATAACACCGGTTACATCACCGAGGGCCAGTTTTACCTCAAGGGCGGGCGGATCGAGCCTTTCGGTTCGCTCTCCCGGCTCAAACAGCTGGTGAACGCCAAGACCCGGCCCGACCACCGACCGATCATGGACGGCATGATCAAGCTCTATGCCTCGTTCAAGGAAACATTGGAAAAGCGGGCCATGGGCTTTCTCATGACACCCTGGGACAAGAAGCTGCTCCGCTACGGGGATCTTTTCGAACGGGAGATGATGGACCTTTCGGTCAACATTCCGCTCGAAGAAGCCCTGGACAAGGGCTGGCGGATCCTGGCCGATTGCTTCGAACCGCGGGAGACGGGCCTTCGGACCGACCTTCTCGAAAAATACTGGCCGGAGAAGACCGCCTGAGACGCCGGCGATGGCCAAGATCAAGCTGACGAAAAACGAGCTGAAGAAGCAGCGCGACGCGCTCAAGACTTTTCTGCGCTACCTGCCCACCCTGCAGATGAAAAAGCAGCAGCTCCAGATGGAGGTCCGCGGCGTCGAAGCGCGGCGCCGCGATCTCCGGGCGAGTCGCGAGTCGCTCGATCGGGAATTCCGCGCTTGGATCGGCGTCTTCGGCGAAGCCCCGGCCTTCCTCGGCGCCGAAGGCCGGCCGTTCCTTTCGGTCGCCGGAGTTTACACGGGCCGGGGGAACGTCGCCGGGGTGAGCATCCCGGTGTTTGAAGGAGCCGATTTCGCAGTCGCCGATTACGACCTCTTCACCGCTCCGCTCTGGGTGGACGCGGCGATCGGGGAACTTAAAATAATGCTCCTCCTCGACCTGGAGGACGACGTCCTGGCCGAACAGGTCGGACTGCTGGCGGCCGAACTCCGGACGACGTCCCAGCGGGTGAACCTTTTTGAGAAGGTGAAGATCCCGGAGACGCTCGAAAACATCCGGAAAATCCGGATCTATCTCGGGGATCAGCAGGTCGCCCAGGTCGTCCGGGGGAAAATCGCCAAGCGAAAAGTGGTCGAAAGGACGGCCGCATGATCGTCCCGATGAAGAAGGTCTGGCTCGTTCTCCTCGAACGGGAAAAGGCCGGGGCGCTCCGCGCCCTTCGCGACCTCGGGCTCGTCCATATCGAATGCGCCCGGCCCTTGGGGTTCGCCTATAAGCGTTTGACCCGGACCCGGGAGGAAATCTCGGCCGCGCTCAACATCATCCCGGCGGTGAAAAATCCGCCGCCCGGCCGCCTCGGCGAGGAGGAAGCGGTTGCCCTCGCCCGGCGCATCCTGGCCGACGAGGACCGCCTCAAGGAACTCCAGGACGAAAATGCCGCCCTTCAGAGGGAAATCGACCGGGCGAGCGCCTGGGGCGAATTCGACCCGGCGGCGATCGCCGCCCTTCGGGTCGGGGGAGTGAATGTCCGCTTGTTTGAGGTCGAAACAAAAAACATCGGCACGGCGCCGGAAGGAATCGAACTGGTCATCCTCTCTCGGGGCAAGCGCCGCCTGCTCGCCGCCGCGGTCGGCCGGGCCGCGCCGATCCCCGAAATGCCCCGGGCTTTCGTCGAGTTCGTTCCGCCGCATCTTTCGGTCGCGGCCATGCGGGCGGGGATCGAAGCCCGCGCGGCCGAAATCGAAGTCCTCATCAAGCGGCGGGAGGAAGCCGCCCGGGAGACGGCATCTCTCCGGAGCGCCCTGAGCGCCGTCGAACAGGACCTCCGTTTCGAGACTGTTCAGGAATCTTTCGACCGGGAGGGGCCGGTCTGTTACGTCAAGGGTTTCGTCCCGGCCGCCGATTATGACGCCCTGGCCGCTTTCGTCCATAGCGAAGGCTGGGGCTTGAGCGTCGACGATCCCTCGGGCGAGGACCTGGTCCCGACCAAGGTCCAAAACAACCGCTTCGTCCGGATGATCGACCCGGTCTTCGAATTTCTAGGCACTGTCCCGGGTTACAGGGAATTCGAGATTTCGTTCTGGTTCCTCATTTTCTTCGCCCTTTTCTTTGCCATGATCTTAAACGACGGCGGCTACGGCCTTGTAATTCTGGGGGCGGGGCTTTTCGCCGCGCTCGCGGCCAGGCGCAAGGGAAAGCCCGTCCCCGACGGCGTCCGTCTCATGATTTTTCTCTCGGGGGCGCTCGTTGTCTGGGGGGCGGCCACGGCTAGCTGGTTTTCGATCCCGGTCGCGTCCCTTCCGCCGGTTCTCCGGGCGATTTCGGTCCCGCCGATCTCGAACGCCAACCCAAACGCGAGCGAGAACATCCAGGTCTTTTGTTTCCTCGTCGGGGTCGTCCAAATCTCGCTCGCCCGGATCAAGAACATTCGCCGCCTTTTCCCGAACCTTCGGTTCCTCGGCCAGGTCGGGTCGCTGGCGATGATCTTCGGGATGCTGTTTTTCGTCCTCAACCTCGTCGTCGACGCGAAGCGTTTCCCGGCCCCTCCCTTCGCGGTCTGGCTCGTGGCCGGCGGGTTTGCCGCCAACCTTCTCTTCGGCGCCTACGAAGGGAACATCCTCCGATCGCTTCTCGGAGGCCTGCAGAACATCATCCCCATCTTCCTCGGGACGGTCGGCGTGTTCGCCGACATCGTTTCCTACATCCGGCTCTGGGCGGTCGGCCTGGCCGGGTCCTCTCTCGGGGCGATCATCAACGATATGGGCGGCGGGATGTTCAAGGCGGTGGCCATGATCGTCTTCGGCGTCCTGCTCCTGGCTTTCGGCCATCTGCTCAACCTCGTTCTCTGCGTGCTTTCGGTCGTCGTCCACGGCATCCGGCTCAACATGCTCGAATTCGGCAACCACCTCGGCATGGAGTGGTCGGGGATCAAATACGACCCCTTCCGGGTCACGGTCAAATCCGAACGGTAGTCGTTAAAGGAGGCAGGGATGGAGATCATCAATTTCATCGGAATCGCCGCCGTCTTCGGCTTGGCGGCCATCGGGTCCGGCATCGGCGCGGGAATCGCCGGGCAGGCGGCCATCGGCGCCTGGAAGCGCAATTACCTCGCCAACAAGCCCGCGTCCTTCCTCCTGGTCGTTTTCGCCGGAGCCCCGCTGACCCAGACGATCTACGGCTTCATCGTCATGAACAGCTTAAAGGGTTCGGCGGTTGAAGCGCCTTTCAAGCTGGCCATCGGGGTTCTGGCCGGCGCGGCGATCGGCTATTCGGCTGTCGTTCAGGGGCAATGCTCGGCTGCCAGCTGCGATGCCTTCGGCGAGACGAACAAGGGCTTCGCCCAGGACCTGATCGTCGTCGGGCTCTGCGAAACCGTGGCCATCTTCGTCATGGCCTTCACCCTGGCCATCACCCGCTGAGGTCGGTGGGCCCGCGGATGCCGGGCTGGTTTTTCCGGAAGTTTCCTCAGGCGCGGCGGGCAATGATCCCGTATTCTTCGTTGTTCGGGCGGAAAACGCGTTCGACCGCAAACCCGGAAACGCCGAGCAACAACCGAAGCGTCCGAAGCGGGATCCGGTCGCGGAGCGGGGGTCCGCGCTTCGTTTTCTTTTTAAGAAAATCGATGATGACGAGCCGGGAGCGGGCGGTCATGCGGCCGCGGAGGCGCCGGAGATACGCGATCCGGTCGTCGATTTCGTGAAAGACATTGGCCAGAAAATAAAAATCCGCTCCGGCCGGAAAATTCGCTCCGGTTTCCGGGATCGTCCGGGCCCGGATATTGGCCGCTTTTTTCCGAACGGCGTTTTTCCGGAGTTGATCGACCATGACCGGCGAAACGTCCAACCCGAAGACCCGGCCTTGGGGGCCGACGATGGCCGAGGCGGGCAGGGCGAAAAAGCCCGGCCCCGCGCCGATATCGACGAAGACCTGTCCCGGCCGGAGGCCGATTTCACCGAGGATGATTTTTGGGGGGAGTCTTTTCCGGCGTTCGGCGGACATCAGCCGTTTGAACCGGGCGGCTTCAAATTTATGGGGCATGGGATTTCTCTGAATCCTGACGACTATTCGAGCAGATGCCCCATGGGAATCGCCCAGAGGCGATCGGCGAGTTTGACGGCTTCCGTCCCGTTGTAAGCCAGGATTCCGGCTTCGCAAGCCGGCGTTCGATCGAAAAACGCCCGCAATCCGGTCAGATCCTTTTCGGTCCAGCGTGAGGCCGCCTTCACTTCGATGGCCAGTGTTTTCCGCCCGGCCTCTATGACGAAATCCACTTCGTGGCGCCCCTGTTCGTTCCAGTATGTCATCTGGGCGTCGGGGACGTGGGCTTCGAGCAGCGCCGTGATGTTCTGGGCGAAATAGGTTTCAAATAAGGCGCCGCGGAGCAAGTCGTCCCGACCCGGATCCAGGAGGGTGAGGCCCGCCAGATGGGCGGCCAGTCCGCTGTCGGTGAAGTAAATCTTCGGCGATTTCACCAGCCGGGAACTGCGGTTTTTAAGGAACGGGGGCAGTCGGCGGACAAGGTACGAGGCCTCCAACAGGGCCAGCCAGCGCCCCGCCGTGACGGCTTTGAGCTTGGCGTCCCGCGCCAGCGTGCTGACGACGAGCACCTGCCCGGTGCGCAAGGCCGCCAGTTGGACCAGCGTCCGAAACGCCACGAGATCCGTGATCTGCGACAGTTGCCGGACGTCGCGCTCGACGTACGTCTGGACATAAGACCGGAACCAGTCCCCGACGCCGTCGGTCGGCCCGAGGCAGGCGGGCGGCAAGCCGCCGGTCAGGACTTCCTCGTCGGAAACGGCCCGGGCGCGGCCCCGGGGCAGCGACGGCGAAGCCAGGAAACAGGCGAGGAACGGCGGCCGTTCCGTCGTCTTCAGGCGTTCCCGCCGGGTCATAGGCTGGAGGGTGAAATATCCCGCCCGCCCGGCCAGCGTCTCCGAGACGTGGCCGAGGAGCGCCAGGTTGGCGGAACCCGAAAGGATGAACCGGCCCGGATGCCGCCGGTCGTCGATGTTTTTTTTGATCGCGACCAGCAATTCCGGACAACGCTGGACCTCGTCGAAAATCCCCCCCTCGGACAATAACGCTTCGGGATTGGCCCGGGCCGCCCTCAACGTCGCGAAATCATCGAGCGTCCGGTAGACCCGGTTTTTTGAAAGATCCGGCTCGTTTTGAAGCATCGTGCTCTTGCCGGATTGCCGAAGGCCGGACAGGACGACCGCGGGCAAATGGCGCAAGGCCCGGGTCAGGCGGAAACCGATTTCACGGGGAAGATAATCTGTCATAATGCGTCACATGATAGTGTCATAATGACATTTTGTCAAGTCCGACGGCGGAGGCCAAAGACATCGTTTCGGGGCGGCGTCCGATTCTTGACTTGCTCCTAGAGAAAAAATAGACTTCGGGACAAGGGTTGAATCGTTTTTTCCTCACGGCAAGGAGGTCATCATGCCGGCCGGGGGAGGAAGCCCGTTAGTCCAGGCGATTTCGTATCAGATGAAATACTTCCACCCTGGGACGTCGGCCCGGGTGGGGAACGCGGACAGGCATCGGGCGGGGCTATGCGCCGACCCGCGGCCGTGGCTGCGGCGGCGGGTGGAGCTTGAGAAGCTGCGGCGGCTGCGGATCCGGTGGCTTCTCTGCGAGGGGACGGAAGCCTTCCGGAATCTCGTCCGGGAAAAACTGGACGCTTTCAAGGAGGAGTACGACCGGTTCCTGGAGTCAAACGGAGGATACGGCCCGTCCTGCTCGTCAAGTTGGTCTTTCACGGGGACGACGGGGAGAGGGGTGTTCGCGCTCTTAAACCACGGTCCGCCTTCGGCCGGAGCGGGACGGAAAGAAATTTCGGCGGCGTCCGGGATCTTTTTATCGGCCCGGAAAGCGCTTTGCGGCATGCTGGCGGCGGCGCTCCTCTGGCTCGGCCTGCCCGTTTCGGCCCTCTCTTCACAGGGAGCCGCGCCGGCGCCCGGGTTGACGAAAAACTTCAGTCTCCGGCCCGGAGGGGGGCTTTTTCCGGCGGATGCCCGGGGAGGGGACGAAAG
>CAYSGA010000028.1:0-13047 GCA_964430165.1 uncultured Eubacteriales bacterium | reverse complement strand
CTTGCCAAACGGCGCGAGCTAAATTAACATGAGGGCAGGAATCTGAAGCTTGGGAAAATCTTGAAGATCAGGGAGGAGGAAGGATCATGAAGAAACCGAAATTCGCATTCATCGCCGCGGCGTTTCTCGGAATCGCGGCCCTGGTCATCACCGGCATCTTCATCGGGACCTCCGCGGCGAGGAAGGCCAAGGAAGGTCCGAAGATCGAAACACTATTAGAAAAGTCGGGGCCTCTCTCCGCGACTGAGCAGGAGGACCTGGCCAAGGAGATATTCGCCAAGCTCGCCGCTTCCGCCGCCGGCGTCGAGCCCGAGTTCTTCGAACGACATTACAAGATCGTCATGGACAAATGCCCCGATACGAGACGGGCCCACGAATCCTATTGGCGGCTGACGAACCTCTATACCCAGGCATACGGTGAGCCGAAAAACGAGGAGATCGTCAAGATCCTGGAGCAGTTTCTGGCCCGCTATAAAACCTCGACAGTCGTCTCCATGAAGAAATATCCCGACGAGATGCTCGTTTTCTCGCCCATCATGAGCCTGCATCAGGCCTATGAGGACCTCGGCCGGCACGACCAGATCACGGCCTATTACGACAAAATCGCCGATCCGGAGGCGTCATTCGCCGTTTATGATTATTTTGATTACGCGGGCGCCCTGGAAAAAACGGGCCGGATCAAGGATGCCGTCATTTGGTATGAGAAGTTCCTGAAGAAGACGGAAGGGGACGAGGACGTGGGCTTCATCCGCGAAATGGCCCAGGACCGCATCAAAGAGCTGAAAATAAAGTAAGCGCCGACGCGGTATAATCCGAATAGGAAATAGGGGGCGGAGGCGGCCTCGAAGATCGTGTCAGGGGTATGCCGGGGAAAACCGGCGGGTCGTGAGAGACGAGCCGGCGCGCCCGGGATCAGGCCTGGATCGCCGCCTGGGCCCGGATCAGGTCGTGAAGAGTGATGATGCCGCGGATCGCATCCGTACCGGGATCGACGACGATCAGGACGTTGGAGGGTGTTTCCATGAACTTGTCGCCGATATCCCTTACCGTCTGGTCGGGCCGGCAGGTCGCGGCCCTCTGAATCTCCGGGGGAACGCCGCTCTGAGCGGCTTCGAGCATCTGTTTGCGGGAAACGATGCCCCGGAGGCGCCCGTCCGTCTCGACGGGAAAATAATTGTAAGCATGGCGCTCGGCGGTTTTACCCAGTTCCGCGGGATCGAGCGTCTTCAGGACGACTGGGCGGAAATTGGCGATCGCCGAAACGGGAAGGTTCTGCCAGCTCTGAAGGTCCAGGGGCGGCCGGATCTTGTGGAGCTCGTGTCCGTCCTGGACGAGGAGGGCGTCATAGAAATTCAGCTTTCCGGCGAAACGGGCCACCGCCTGGCTCACGACGATCCCGAGCAGCAGGCCGGGGACCAGGGCGAATTGATGGGTCATTTCGAAAACGATCAGCATGGATGTCAGAGGCGCCCGGACGATCGCCCCGAGGCAGGCGCTCATGCCGATGGCGGCCAGGACGATGTGGCCGGCCGGCGTCAGCGGAATCCAGGTCGAAGCCAGTCCGGCGATAAAATATCCGCTCATGCCGCCGATGAAAAGCGCGGGGGCGAAGATGCCGCCGCACCCCCCGAAACTGTAGCCGATGATGGTTGCCAGAAGCTTGGCGCAGACTAAAAGGCCTGCCGCTTTCCAGGGGAAGCTGTGGTTCAAGGCCGCGGAGAGGTCCTGGTAGCCCAGGCCGAACACGCCGATTTTGCCGGTGACCAGGAAGGCGGAAATCCCCACGACCCAGGTCAGGAATCCCCCGACGACCGGAAGGGCCCACCGGGGGACCCGCTTCTGCTTGTTCAGGCGCTCCCGGTTTGCGAGAGTCGCCCGTTGGAAAATGACGCCGGCCGCCGAGGCGACGGCCGCGACGAGCGGGACGAGGAGATAATGGAGCCAGCCGACGTTGTCGACGGAGGGGAGTGAAAAAGCGGGCTGCCGGCCGAGAATCGCATAAACGACGAGGGCTCCGAGCATCGAGGCGAGAACGACCCGTCCCAGGAAGCGGCTGTTCAGGTCGCCCACGATTTCCTCGATCGCGAACGTGATCGCGGCCATGGGCGTGTTGAACGCGGCCGCCAGGCCGGCTGAGGCCCCGACGACGGAGGCGCCGCGCCGCTCCCGCCGCGATTCGCCGAGGACGCCGGCCAGGTTGGCGGAGATCCCGCTTCCGATGTAGACGGACGGGCCCTCTCGGCCCAGACTGTTTCCGCCCCCGATGCTGAGCACCCCCGCCAGGAACTTGACGAAAACCGGCCGCATCTCCATGTGGCCGAGATCTTTCCAATACGCCGATTTTACCTGGGGGATGCCGCTCCCGGCCGCGTCGGGGCTCAGGACATTGAGCAGTAAGCCCACGGCCAGCGAGGTCAACAGGATCAGGCCGAGGCTGGCAAGGGCGAAATAAACGGGGGAGCGGCCGGCGAAGACGAGGTAGGTTTTCAAAAACAGGAAATTCGTGAGATAGAGAAAAGCGACCGCGGAGAAAGCCGCGGCCAGGCTCAGGATGACCGTCTGGATCCAGGGGCGGACTTGTTCCGGCGTCTTGTGGAATAAATTGAGAACGGTCTTTGTTTTGGTCATCAATGAGTAACCTGGCACCGATTTTTACAGATTTTTACATAAATAGTCTACACGTAGAGACGATCCAACGGATTGTCTCTACGCTTGTTTATTGACTAACAATGTTTGAGTTGGATACGCGAATTCTATTCCGAGTTTTTCAAATTGTTCATAAATCTCTAAGTTAATCTTTTCCTGTGTATCCATGTACTGGAGGTAATCTGAACTTAAAATGAAATAGACAATCTCAAATATTAAGCTGAAATCTCCGTAGTTTTTAAAATTAGCACGGTCGAACTTTGCAATCTCATATTGCTCGATAATGCTTTTGATCGTGCTCGGAATTATCTTTAGTTTTTCTGCTTTAGTCTGATACGTAACGCCAAGATTGAAAACGATTCTTCTGGATTCCATTCTTTTATAATTATGAAGAATGGAACTGGTAAGTTTAGAATTGGCGACAATAAGTTGTTCACCGGATAATGAACGAACACGAGTTGTTTTTATTCCAATCTTCTCTATTGTACCAGCTTTTGTATCGAATGTAATGAAATCACCTATTTCAACGGGCCGGTCGAAAATAATTACAAAGTAACTAAATAGATCGCCAAGAATAGCCTGAGCGGCCAGCGCGACGGCAATACCGCCTATACCCAGACCTGCAACAACAGCCGAAATCTGAAAACCGAGATTATCTAGAAGAAATAGCAAGCCAATTATCCAGATCAAGAAATTCAAAAAAGAACTCAACAGCTTTAACCGCCGACTGTCTTTTCCACCTCTTTTTTCTTCGAAATATTTACTTAACGAATAATTTAATGTTGCAATTAAAAATCTGATAGTGAAAAACGTTAAGAGTACAGAGTAAACAATGCCGATGATCTTATTGAAGGATTTCCCAAAACTTAAAAATTCCAAAGCGAGGTAAACAGCTCCGAAATAAAGAGCCGGTATTACAAACCTGTTGATACTTTTGGCGATGAACGCATGGCGGGTTTTGTTCTCTTCGTTGCTCTTTTTTTCAAGTCTGATTAGAATGATTTTTTTTATGATCTGACTTGCAATAATTGTAATAAGAATTATCGCTGTAGCTATTACATAATCCTGGATCGTATTTCCCCAATATCTTGTCTCTAAAAAATCATTCATTACTCGGCTCTCGGTATTTTTAAGTTACAGAACGATTTATTCTACATGGTTTGTATGAGTTGATACTTGAACTCGTTTGTTGGTTCACGTGTCAAACTACCACAAATTTATAACTGAGTAAATAGCATGAACGGAGAGACAATCCGCCGGGTCGACTCTAAAAATAAAGTTACAGAGATTTACTGAAATCGTGAATAAAAATTTTGATATATTCTCTTCCGATGGGTGAGGCGCAGCGAATTGACATCCGTTTTCGAGCGGGCGTATATTGGGGGCATCGGAGGGGATCCCCATGAAGCATCACCGTCGGTTTTCTCCCGCCTCGTTTCTTGCGCGCATCCTCCGTAACTCGGTTCCCGTCCTCGGGACGGCCGTCGTCTTTTGGATATTGTCTCCGCCCGCCTCGGCCATGATCCAAATCTGCGGGTCTTCCTCTCACATGTATGGAACGTCGATCGTCCCCTGCGGGGTCAACAATTATTTCGTCGCTGGCTTTCTGGGCGGAGGCGAGACCGATGTCTTCGTCATGAAAATGAACGGGGACGGCGGCGTCGAATGGCGCTTCGCCTACTCCGCCCGGCGGGACAGAACCCTGCCGTATTCGAACCACTATCGCATCCAGGCCGTCGAGCGGAGTCCCGACGGCGCATTCAGCTGGGTGGGATTGGCCGCCCTGAAAGACGGAGGCGCTGCGGTGGTCGTGGATTCCGCCCTCATTCGGCTCAACGCCGACGGCTCGCCGCGCTGGACGCGGCAGTATTTCCCCAACAACCTGAAAACGACGATTTTTTCCAGCGTGGTCGAACAGGGAGAGGGCGATCTCATCCTCTGCGGAGTGAACGTCCACGGTTCGGGCAACTTTAATGACGACCATATCCTCATCATGCGTCTCTCCGCGGACGGCCAAACCGTGAAATGGGTGAAGGAGTACCCGGATTTCAAGGGCGAGCGTCATCCCGGTTTTATTTACGCCGTTCAGCGAAATCCGGGCAGCGCTTCCTTGGACTGGGATGAATGTCTCTATCTCGGCACGCGGATGATCCGCGAGGTCCCCAACCCGAAAAACCCGAAGAGCGTGACGAAAGAAATCCAGGGGCTTGTCGCCCGGATCGAAATGGACGGCGCCGTGGGCTGGTGCCGGTCGCTCGATACGGGAAGGACGGGCGAAAAGAAATACGACCGGAACGGGCTCGGCGGCATCATGGAATTCCAGGCGCTCGGGGTGATCCGGAATCCGCGCACATCCCTCTTTGATTTCGGCCCCCCTTCCTATGACTTGATCGTCTGCCTCGGGCAGAAAGTCTGGCCGATCACCCATGACAAAGGCGAGGCCGTACTCGTTTCCCGCCTCACGGGAAGCGGCGACCATGTCTGGTCGCGCCTGATCCACAGCGATGTGGTGGACGGATTCAATCGGATCAAAGCCGTTCTTCCCGTCCGGGAACTGCTGGCCGAGGACGACCTTATTCTGGCCGGCGAGAGCACGGAATTTCAGCCTCTCCGCCGCATCATGAATTTCAACGCCTTCCTGCTCAAGGTGACCGGGGGAGGCGGTTTCGGCTGGATCCGCTCGCTGGGGCTGGTCAAGCGAACCTACAGCAACGAAGAGCGCGTCGACGACTATGCCAATGCCGCGACCTGGGGACCCGCCGGGGATGTCCTCTTCGCCGGGGCCTCGGAGTCTTTTTCCAAGCCGGAGCCCTGGTATGTCAAGCTCCAGCCCTCCCGATTTGACTTGATGTTGGGCCGGATCGATTTGGAAGGCGGCGTCGGACAAGGCGAAGGGCTGGTCGCGCAACCGCTTTTCGAACCACCCAAGAAAGTGAAATTCGAGACCATGCCCGGCGGCGGGGCTCTTTTTCAACCGGCCGCGCCTTTGATCCCCCCGATCACGATCCTGACCGGTTCGTATTCGGCCGTCCAACTCGATTGTCAGGAGCGGGACCTCGGCCTGGGCGGAACGACGGCGAAAGTCGCGCCGGGCTTCACCGAGACCGAAAGCGGGACCCGGGAGATTTTCAAAAACGGGAAAGCTTCCTGGGAATACGACGGATCCACGGGTTTGATTAAAGTCTGGGCGTCGGCCTATGCCGATATCGTGGAGCAGTTCAAGGATCCCAGCTGGATCTACTCCGACCAGGCTTCCATCAAAGTGACGGACTACCGGATGCTGGAGGTGACGGGAACTCCCGGGGCTTGGTACCGCGCGGACGTCACCCTCGACGGCGTCTTCAAGGGCATCGTGGATCGCGTGGATTACACGTTGCCCGTCGGGGGCTCGGCGACGAAATACGACGTTGAGCTCGTCGTCGGATTCGCCGACACCAACGATGTCCGCTCCGTATCTGGCGCTCACGGTCTCGTCCAGAGAGTTTGGGAACGGCATAACAGTCTCCTGGCGGATTTTCTCACGGATGCGGCCTGGGCAGTCGTCGGAGGCGCCGTTTCCCTGGGGATCGGCGCGGCCACCCCGGCCAGATGGATCGGGGGGGTGATTTTGGACGGCTTCACGACCGTCGTCCTGAATACCTCCCTCATCGGGAACGACGTCATCTCGGCCGACGAGTGCGCCAACCGCACATTTCACGTCGTTTTCAAGAACCTTCTCCTCCAGGGCGGCCGGCGCTATACCGTCTACGCTTTTCTTCATGGAACGGTCTCGGCCGTTTCCACGGCCATCGCCGCGGGCGTGTGCGAAATGGATTTCTGGCACCACCCCCCGCATATCTCGGACAGCGGAGACGAGGACCGCTTGAGGGGACGGGGATTCAAGCTCCAGGGCGTGTCATTGAATTTCGAAAACCTGACCGATTATCCGCCCACCGCGCCGGCCGAACCCAGTCCGGCCAACGGCGCGGCCATCGACATCACCGGGTCGAAGGAGGCCCCGACCATTCCGGTTCTCAGCTGGACCTGCGCCGACCCGGAGGGCGCTTCTCTCGATTATCAGCTTTATTTCGGGGAGAGTTTCCCCCTCCCGCACCGGGGCGAGTTCGGCCATTTTTCCAAGGCCGTTCTCTCCGATCGCCTGAAACCCAACACGACCTATTATTGGAAAATTCTCGTCCGGGATAACGGAAAATTGCGGACCGAAGGCCCCCTCTGGAGCTTCTCCACGGGGAATGTGAATTTGCCGCCGGCCTTCAAGATCATGCTCCCCAAGGACGGGGCGACGGGCGAAAAGCGAAAAATGAATTTATTCTGGGATTTTTATGATCCCAACGGCGATCCCGTCACCTATGACCTGTATCTCGGGATGTCCTCGCCCCCGCCGCTCCTTCATCCGAATTACGTCCACCCCGCCGGCACTCCCCGATACACCATCGGCGGGCTGGAACCGGACACGACCTATTACTGGTCCCTGAAAGCGCGGGATCCGAAGGACGGCAGGAGCGAGGGCCCCGTCTATACGTTTACCACCGAAGGGCTCTCGACCAATCAGCCGGCTTTGCTTCCGGTCGATATCTGGCCGCCCGACGGGGCCGTCGATGTGCCTTTTCAAAATCCGGTCTTTAAATGGACGGGCGGAGATCCGGACGGCGATTTTCTCGTTTGTTCGATCCAGCTGAATACGACCGAAGAACCGTGGAACGGGCCCGGCTACCCGGGAATGGGCACCTGCACGCCTCCCCAACCCTTTCCTCCGATGATCCATCTCTACGGCCCCGAGATGACGGACCGGCTCTATGCCTTCACGTTTACGCCGAGCGGGGCCCTGGAGAGGGGCCGGCAATACTGGTGGCGGATCATCTCCGACAATTTGGCCGGCGGCCGAGTGGGAGCGCCGCGTTTGAGTCCGGTCATGACCTTTCGGACCAAACCGAACACGCCGCCGGCTGAACCGGCCGTCGTCACTCCGGGATTGAACAGCCGGACGGGGAAGACGAATGTCGTCCTCACCTGGCGTTGTCTGGATGCGGACGGGGACTCCTTGAAATACGACGTCTATCTCGCGGCCGCGGACGAATTGATCGCCAATCCGAAGATCCCCTTGATCGCTGCGGATCTCGATCAGGCGACCTTCACGGTGGCCGGACCTCTCCGGCCGAATACGACTTATTATTGGGAGATTGTCGCCAAGGACGGTTACCGGGGTGAGACGAAATCTCGGACGTTCGTCTTCAAGACGGGGAGTTGAGGCCGTGGCGTTTGAAAAGAATCAGTACCTGGTTAACCGTTTCCTCATTTCCGAACGCATCTGAACGCACACAAATAGGGAAACGGTTAACCAGGTACCGATTTATATAACGCTTGACATTTAACGCCATACGTTATATTTTCATCAATGATTTGGTCCTTCAAAGATCGAGAGACGGAGAAAATCTTCAGGCGCCTCCCTTCTTTGAGATTGCCGGAATCGATACAACAAACGGCTCTGAGGAAATTGCGGAGGAACCTTCTATGACTCGAAAGCTCAAGCCCGTTCATCCCGGAGATGTCTTGATGGAGGAATTTCTCATACCCATGGGCCTGAGTCAGAATCATCTCGCCATCCAGATTCGCGTTCCCGCCCGGCGGATCAACGAGATCGTTCTTCACAAGCGCCGCATGACCGCCGACACCGCCCTTCGCCTGGCCAAATATTTTGGAGTTTCAGCCCGGTTCTGGATGGGTCTACAGATGGATTACGACCTGGATATGGCGACCGACGCGCTTTCCGAAAAAATCGAGCGCGACGTCCAGGCGATGACGTCCTGACGCTACTTCTCGATCCTCCCGACTTCAAAAAGCGGCTCGCCTTTGTTCGCCGGCGGCGTCCCGAGGATATAGAGAATAATGCCGGCAAAGGGCGCCTTGACCTCTTCTTTCACGGCCCCGAAATAATCCGTCACCAGGCCGACCGTCTGGCCGGCCGCGACCATCGCGCTCAATTCGACCTTCGGGAAGAACAGCCCGTCGGAATTGGAGCTCACGACCTCGTATTTGTCGATCCAGACCGGGTCGGCGAGGACCGGCGGCTTTCCTTCGATCATTTTCATCAGCTGCATGACGTTCCGCGCGCCCTGGACATTTTGGGCGATCGATTCCTTGTCCACCCGGCCCAGCATCCCCGCTTCGGTCGTGATCGCCGGGATGCCGCGCGTGATCGCGGTGTTGCCCAGGTACTTGGAGTCGGTAGGGTCGGGGCCGCGGGTCGCGTCGATGATGATGTGCCTCAACCCGAAGGCCAGGGCCATCTCCCTGGTCCGGGCATTGAGATCCTCGCGCGGGCTGATCATCCAGTAGGAATACAGCATCAGGGCTTCGTTCCCGTCGCCGCAGTGCATGTCGATCAGCGCGTCGCATTTTTTAACCACTTCTTCGGTCAGGACATGAGCCATCCTCTGGCTGAGCGTTCCCTTCGGATCTCCGGGAAAGACGCGGTTGAGGTTTTTGCCGTCGTCCGGGGTGAAATACACCGTTCTTTTTTGGAACGAGGGCAGATTGGCTATATGAACGAGAACGAGGGTTCCTGAAAGGCTCTTCGGATCGATCGTTTCCTTGAGCCGGTAGAGGGCGAGGATGGGAGGATATTCATACCCGTGAACGCCGGCCACAAGGGCCAGAGTCTTTCCCGGTTTCAAGCCCCGGATGACGGTCACGGGGACGGCCGTTCCGACTCCGCCGAGTTCGGGAACGGGAAGAAATCCGGAGACGACTTCGCCCGGTTTCGGCTGAAGAGGCCCGAATGTCTGGGCCTCCTCCGCCGTCCCGAGCCCGGGCCCGAGAAGGGCTAGGGCTAAAACCGACGCCATGCAAAATAAGCGGGCTCTGATCACGGTCTCCTCCTTTTCGTTCTCGAATCGGAATCGGAAGCGCCGATCGCGCGACGATGATATTCGGGGCTGGGGAACAAATCAAGAAAGAGACAGGAAAGGCTGGACCCGAAACGAAGAATCGGTTAACCAGGTACCGATTTCTCAAAAAATTCGGGGTTCAAGTTATGTCAAGAAAGACAGAAGAATCAATGAGTCGCTCGAGCCTCAGCGGACATACGCCGCAGCCGCTTTATCGACCCACAGGAGAAAGGTCAGGACATCGGCCGGCAGGCCGGCGAAATCGCCCTTGAACATCCGGATATGCTTCGTCCGGCCCTCTTCCGGACGGAGCGGGAGATTGCATATGACGCTGGGGCGCTTCCAGGTTTTGAAGAAAAGTTTTTTGCTTCGGGCGTCGGGAACTTCGACCGAAAGGCGGAGTCGAAATCCCGGATCCAGGTCCCAGCTCCCGGCCGGATAGAGCAGATAATCAAAACCGGTGACGCCCTTTTTCGGCCAGACGGCGAAATAGCCGTGGTTTCTTTCCTCGATATAGAGACGCTGGCGGTAGGAGACGACCACCCGGCTCTTTCCGGGAGGCAAAGGAATCTCGAATTCCGCGGCCGGGAAGTCTGTTTCGGGAGGGGATTCGATCGTCCTGGGGAATAAGGACGCCGACTCCAGTCCGTTCGCATCGATTTGACCGAGCTTGACCAGCCAGCGGTCGTCGGGCTCTTGATCGAGGCCGGTCAGGAGGCGTATTTGTTTGAGAAAGTCTTCGTAGAAGACCGGAAGAAACGCGTTCCGGTGCCGGGCGATTCGGGCCAGACATTCCGATTTTTCGCCGGGAGCTTCGACGATGCGCACGGCCAAGGGGCGGCCGTTCAACTCCGCCGTCAAATCCCGGATATCGACGGCGATAAACCGGACGGGGAGCGCGATAAGCCGATCCGAGCGGTTCTCAACCTCATACGCAGCTTTGATGAGAAGGGTGTCGAGGGGGCCGAGCCGCGCCAGGTCGAGGTCGGGGAAGGCCGCTTCCAGATCTTCGGCCAGCAGTCGAATGCTCGCGGCCGAAGGGACTGCCTTGAGACCGCCGCTGAAAACGCCATCCACTTTTCGGGCCATACGCAGGTTCGCCGAGGCGGGTGAGGTCAGCGCTCCCGACAGAAGAACGAAAGCCACGAGACCGTTCCTCACCCGACTTGGCCTCATTTCTTTATCACGGCCTCCCGGATTCAGTTTCGATCTGCGATTTCTGCCTTCGGGCATATTTTGCGATAACAGGCCCGCCCCCACCGTCGACTACTTGTCTCCGACCTCCACGGTGTTGCTCGTCCCCAGGAGTTTGTATCCGTCGTTTTCAAAAAGTCGGAAATTATATTTTCCGGGTTTGTCCGGGGCTTTGAAAATCATGGTTCCGGATTTCATTTTGCGGGTGTATTGCCAGGAAAGCCAGCTCCGATCAGAGGGCGCGGAAGCGGGGTAAATCCCTATCCAATCCAGATCATATCCCGGCGCGCCGGAATAGTTCACGGTTATCTCTCCGCCCGGCTGGACGTTAGTCGGTGTTGCCTCAATTTTCAGATTATCTCCTGTGACGGTCGGGTTCTCTACGACTACGGTGTTACTCGTCCCCAGGAGCTTGTATCCGTCATTTTCAAATAGTCTGAAGTTATATTCTCCGGGTTTGTCCGGGGCTTTGAAAATCATGGTTCCGGATTTCATTTTGCGGGTGTATTGCCAGGAAAGCCAGCTCCGATCAGAGGGCGCGGAAGCGGGGTAAATCCCTATCCAATCCAGATCATATCCCGGCGCGCCGGAATAGTTCACGGTTATCTCGGCGCCCGGGTTGACTCTGATCGGCTTTGCCTCGATCTCCTGAGGCATACCTGAAACATAACCGTAAAAACAAATGAAAAATAAAACGAACCAAATCATCGGACTTTTAAATAGTTTCATGACGACCTCCTCCTTGTTGATGGAAAATTCGATCTTCCCTATGCCCGCATTTTATGGATCACTATTTACGATGTCAATAGTCGGCTGCTCCTTTTTTGCTATGAAATTGTTAAGAAAAGCCATTGTCGAGAATCTTTTTGAATTCCTCGCAATATCCTACAGGGCGAACCATGGGAGCACGGTGATTCCCGAGCGCTTGAATAAGCGGTCGCCCCCGTAAACGAGAGTCGCGGGCCCGGTCGCAGTATCCGCCGTGCTCGTGACGCCGGCGAGCCTGGTCCAGTAAATCAACATATCGAAAAAGTCGGAAGCCACTGTTTGAGCCGACTTGACCTCGATAGGGATCAGTCGGTTCCCGAGATCGACAATGATATCGACCTCGTGCCCGGCGGAGTCCCGCCAAAAACCGATTCCGGGCATGATTCCCCTGTGGACGAAATTCTTGGTGAGCTCGGCGACCACGTAACTCCCGAAGACGGCGCCCCGCTCGGCGCGGTGGCCGAGGTCCCGCGCCGAGCTGATTTGAAGCAGGTAGCAGAGAAGGCCCGTATCCAGAAAATAGAGTTTGGGGCTCTTGGTCAGGCGTTTACCAAAATTTTTATGGTGAGGCCGCAGGAGAATGATGATGAAGCTCGCCTCAAGCACGGAAAGCCATCTCCGCGCGGTCGGATGGGATATCCCGCAATCGGAGGCCAGGTCGGAAAGATTGAGCAGCTGCCCGCTCCGGCCGGCGCAGAGACGGATAAACCTGCCGAAGGCTTCGATATCTCCGACATTGAGGATATTTCGTACGTCTCTTTCGATATAGGTCTGGAAATAGTCGGGGAGCCAATCGCCCGCGGCGAGGCCCCTGTCGTGTATTCTCGGGTAAAACCCCGAATAAAGCATTTCCTCCAGGTTGAATTTGGGCGGACTCGCTTTTACAGGTTTTCCAGAAGTGTCCCGGCCTAAAGTTTCCAGCCGGAGGGATTTCCGGTTCATCAATTCGGCCATGGAAAACGGAAGCAGATGCAACACCGCGCAACGCCCGGCCAGTGATTGGGTGATACTCTGCATGAGCAAGAAATTTTGAGAACCGGTCAAGATGAACCGGCCAGTTTGCTCCGGACGTTCGTCGACGCTGACCTGGATATAGGAAAACAGGTCGGGCGCTCTCTGCACTTCGTCGAGGATGACCGGGCCGTCGAACTGGGCGAGAAAGCCGCGCGGATCCTCCAGGGCATAGCGGCGCTGATCGGGCAACTCGAGGGATAAATAGGCATAGTCTCTGAAGACAGCTTTAACCAGCGTCGTTTTACCCGACTGCCGCGGCCCGGTCACGGTCACAATCGGAAACTGATCCGCGGCTTTCCGGAGTCTCGTGGCCAGAGTCCGTTTGATCACGGCGACCCTCCATATGCTAATTGAACATTCAATGTTCATATTGCACGATTGGCCCGGTTTTGTCAAGCCGGAAGGTGATGCTTCGATAAACGCTGGCGCGAAAAACGGGTTCGGCGTAAAATAGAAACCAGGCTTTGCCTTTCTTACAGGAGGGAAACATGACAAAAACAGGAGATAAAAATGATAGAAATTTGTAAGACAACAAGAA
>CAYSGA010000027.1:0-13309 GCA_964430165.1 uncultured Eubacteriales bacterium | reverse complement strand
GCCGTTGATCGTTGGCCATGGCCGCTGCCGTTTCGGCTATCCCTACGTCGGAAACCTCTGCCGGGCGGCCGAAGCGGCCCTTCTTAGTGACGGGATTGAGGGCCGGGCTTACGCGGTGACGAACGGCTGGCTTCCCACGTGGGGAGAATATCTCGGCGCGGTGGCGGCGGGTTTTGGGAAAAAGCAGCGGCTTTATGTTCCCTCCTGGGCGGCCTTCGCCGGCGCCCGGGTGATGGAAGTCGTCCACAAAGTCCGGCCTTCCTATGACCCGATGCTGACGGTTTACCGGATCAAGCGGGTGACGACGGAAACGACGTACGACATTTCCCGGACGAAGGCCGACCTGGGATATGTCCCCGACGACGAATTTGAGCGCCAGGTCGCCGAAACACTGGCCTGGTATCGGGAGGAGCGGGCCCATGGGCATATCCGTTGATGCTGCCGCCTGGCCGGGAATTCTCCTGATTTATGAGGCCGTCGCCCTGACCCTGCTTCAAACGGTCTTCAGCCGGAGACGGTTTCTTAAAAACTGCGCCAACGACCTCCTGGCGGTCCGGCGCTATTTTCTTTCCCTGTTCACGTTCGGGCTGGCCGTCCCGGTGACGGCGGTGTTCGGCCTCGCCCCGGATCCGGCCGGAGTTTTCCGTTCCCTGGGGCTTTGCGCCGGGAGATGGAAGCTCGGGTTGGTTCTGGCGGCGGCCGCCGTCCCGGTCGCCCTGATCGCCGGCGCGATCGGGTCCGGCGATCCCGGCATGCGTTCGTTTTACCCGTTTTCGAAGAAGGCCTTGTCCGGCCGGAAAACCTTCATCGGATACGAATTGAGCTATTTGCTTTTTTATTACACGAGCTGGGAATTTGTTTTCCGCGGCGTTTTGTTTTTCCCGATCGCTGCGGCGGCCGGCCTGCTTCCCGCCCTGGCCGTGTCGACGATCGCCTCCACGCTTTTTCATATCGGCCATCCGGACACGGAAATCTTCGCCGCCCTGGGGGCGGGCATCGTCTTCGGCCTCATCGCCTGGCAGACCGGTTCCTTCCTCTATTTGGTCCCGATCCACGCCTCGATCGGGATCGCGACGGATGTTTTCCTTTACCGGAAAACCCCGCGGGAGCGTCCCCTCCCGTGAACGTCCTTGTCACCGGGGCGACGGGGTTCGTCGGCTCGGTGTTTCTTCCCCGGCTGATCGAGCGGTATAGAACCGCGGCCGTTTCCGCCTTTGTCCTCCCCGGCGACCGGATTCCGGAATCCTGGGCGGGTTGGGGTGTCCGGATTCACGAGGGAGACATCGTCGATTCATCGGCCGTCCGGGCCGCGGTCGCGGGCAAGACCCATGTCGTCCACCTGGCCGGCTTGATCTCGTACCGGAAGGGCGACCGGGAGCGGCTTTTCCGCGTCAACAGGGACGGCGCCCGGATTATCGGCGAGGCCTGTCTTGAGGCGGGAGTTGAGCGCCTGGTCCATGTTTCTTCGGTGGGGGCGGTTGGTTTTCATAAAGACGGCCGCCCGGCCGACGAGGAAACTCCGTACAACTGGCCGGATTCGATTTTCTACATAGCTTCCAAGCACGAAGGACAGCTCGCCGTTGAAGACCTCGTTCAGAAGCGCGGCCTCCCCTCGGTTATCTTCAATCCGGCCTCGATCATGGGGCCCGGCGACCACGAGCCGCGAACGCCGCACAACCGGCTTTACGGAATGATCTCGAAAAGCCGGATCATCGGATCGTTCACCGGCGGGCTGGCGGTCGTCGACGTCAGGGACCTTGTCGACCTTCTCTGCGAGGCGTTGGAGGGAAAAGGCCGGAACGGACAGCGTTACCTGGCCGTCGGGGCCAATCTCACATATTCCGACGTCATCCGCCTCATCGGGCGGGCTTGCGGGCTCATATCCCGGCCGGTCCCGATTCCCGCGGCCCTGGTCGCGGTCGGCGGCGGATTGGTCGAAGGGGTGAGCGCCCTGCTCAAAAAGCGGCCTCTGGTCACGTTCGCCTACGGCCGCCTGAGCGGGTGGCGCGCCTATTACGACAACGGCAAAAGCGTCCGCGAGTTCGAACATGTTTATCGGCTTGTCGAACAAACCATCGTCGACGGCTGGGAATACTATCGCCGGGAACACCAGAAAGAACAACCATGAGCCAACCGGAAACGAGATGCCTTCCCCGCGTCCTGAGTCTCTGGGACATCATCGCCCTGGTCGTCGGCGGCGTCATCGGTTCGGGGATTTTTCTCGTTCCTAAGGACATGGCCGCCGCCGTGGGAGGTCCGCTCCTGATACTGGCGGTTTGGATCGTCGGGGGAGTCTTGAGCCTGTTCGGCGCCCTTTCCTTCGGCGAATTGGGCGCGGCGATGCCGGAAGCTGGCGGCGTTTATGTCTATCTCCGAGAAGCCTACGGTCCGGTGATCGCGTTCCTTTTCGGCTGGACGTTATTTTTAGTGATCGACTCGGGGGCGATCGCGACCTTGACAGTCGCGTTCTCCTCGAAATACCTGCCCCATTTCTTCGCTCTTTCTCCGGCCGGACAGAAAATCGTCAGCGTCGGCTTCATTTTGTTCCTAATGGCGACGAACTACATCGGCGTGCGGAGCGGGGCGAATCTTCAGAATCTTTTAACGGTCATTAAATTCGTCGGCCTGATCGGAATCTGCGGCGCGATTTTCATCTTTGCCAAGGGGAACACCGCGAATTTTGTCCAATCCGGCGGCTCGCCGCCGACGGGAAGCCTCGTCGGCGCCTTCGGGATCGCCCTGGTCGCCTCGCTCTGGGCTTACAAAGGGTGGGAAGCGGCGACATACAGCGCCGGCGAGATGAAGAACCCCCAGCGCAATCTTCCCTGGGGAATTCTCATCGGCACGGTGATCTGCGTCGTTCTGTATGTCCTCGCCCAATTGGCTTATCTGTACGTTTTACCGGCCGCGGAAATCGCTAAATCCGACCGGATCGCGGCCGAGGCGATGAACATCGCCGTCGGGGGAATCGGCGCGTCGGTCATCTCGTTCATCATCCTTTTTTCCATCATGGGAGCGGCCAACCAGAATTTCGTCTGCTCGCCGCGCGTTTATTACGCCATGGCCAAGGACGGCCTGTTGTTCCCGAAACTAGCGGCCATTCATCCGAAATTTCTGACCCCGCATTACTCGATTATCGCCATCAGCTTGTGGAGCATCGTCCTCAGTCTGACCGGAACGTTCGAACGGTTGTTCACGTACGTCATTTTCGGCGAATGGATATTTTTCGGCCTGACCGTAGCCGCCGTCATCGTCCTCCGCCGCAAGCGGCCCGACCTTCCCCGGCCTTATAAAACCTGGGGCTACCCGGTCACGCCGGTCATTTTCATCCTGGCCTCGTTTTACATTGCCGTGAGTGCGTTGATCAGCCGGCCGTTGGACGCCCTGGCGGGGCTAGGGATCATTCTCCTCGGACTGCCGTTCTATTTCCTCAGGAAAACAAGAAGAAAATGAGGCGTGCTTTTCGGGGTGTTATATTATGTTGAACGGTTTGACGGGGAGGGGCGCTGCTCCTCGATTCCGCCCGGAGTCTTGTTTTTTTCAAGTTGCGGAGTATAATTCAATCAAATTCCCGAAAACGGAGGAGATTCCGGCATGAGAAAAAATCAGAACGTGGTCCTCGCGGTCTTGGCCGTCGCGGCGCTCATTTTTTTAACGCCCGGATGCGCATCCAGGAAAAACCTCTTGAAGATTGAGGAGCAGGGCTCTCAGATCCAGAAGTCGCAGGAGAAAATCGCCGAACTCCAGAAGAGCAACGAGGCGCTTGCGGGGAACCTGAACACGACGAAATCCGCCCTTGAGGGAGCGAAAGCCGAAAACACGAAAATCTCCGAACAGGTCGTCTCCCTGAACACTCAGGTTTCGGCCCTGCAGTCCCAGAACGGGGAATTCGCAAAGTCGGTTGAAACCGCCAAGGAAACCGAGGTCCAAAGCGCAAAGCGAATCCGTAGCCTGACCGGGCAGGTTAGCGCCCTGCGGAAGGAGCAGGCCGATAAGGACGAGCAGATCGCGGCGAAGGACAATGAGATCGGCGCTCTCCAGAGCGCCCAGGCGAGCCTCCAGGACACCGTGGCCGCCCGGGATCAGCAGATTTCCAAGTTGAGTGGCGAAAAAACAGCTTTCTCCGGGGAGATGAATAAAAAGGTTTCCGGAAAAAACCTGTTGATCACGTTCCTGTTCATCCTCCTGGGGGTCGGGCTTATCGCCGCGGTTTACGCAATCGTCAAGCGCAGAAAATCGAATTAAGCAACCTGTCCCCGGAAAATTGGGGCGCCCCCCGGGATGGGAGGCGCCCCTTGGGACAAAAATGGGATTGGGACCTAAGGGGATTGAACGACCCGGTTGTCGCGGACAACGAGACGGCCGTTTTTAAGAACATATTTTACCGGGTTGCGGCCGACGCGGTAAACGAGATCGGCCAGACTCGGCATATCACAGAGAACCACGTCCATCATTTTTCCCGGCTCGAGACTTCCCCGTTCCTCGTGTTCCCGGACGGCATAGGCGCCGTTGGCGGTCGCCGCGTTAAGGGCCTCCTCGATTGTCATCCGCATCTGGAAGACGCCGAGTTGGATGATCCATTGCATGTTCGAGGTCATCGAGCTTCCGGGATTGAAGTCCGAGGCGAGAGCGACGGCCGCGCCGGAATCGATCAGGCGGCGGGCCGGGGCCTTCTTGTCCTGCATCAGGAAAAACGGAACGTTAGGCAGCAGGATCGCGGCCGTTTCGCTCCCGGCCAGGGCGGCGATGCCGTTTTCGGTGATGGCGATCAGATGCTCGGCCGAAACCGCCCCCAGCCGGGCGGCGAGCTCCGTTCCGCCTAAGGAGACGAACTCGTCCGCATGGATCTTAAGTCCGAAACCGGCCGACAGGGCCGCCTCCGCCATCCTTTTTGTCTCATCCAGAGAGAACACGCCCTCCTCGCAGAAAACATCGAAGAATCGGGCCAGGCCTTGATCGCGGACCGCGGGAACGATCGTGTGAATAAGAAGGTCAAGGTATTCCTCCTTTCGATCGCGGAATTCGTCGGGGATTTCATGGGCGCCCATGAACGTCGGGATGAGGTCGACCGGGTGGAGGGCGCCGGCGTCGCGCACGGCTTCGAGTTGCTTGATTTCATCGGCGAGATTCAGGCCATAGCCGCTTTTGGCTTCAGCCGTGGTCGTTCCATGGAGAAGCATTTCGTCCAGGCGGGTCAGGCACAGGTCGCGAAGCTCCTCGCGGGTCGCGGCCCGCGTCTCCCGGACGGTCGAACGGATGCCCATGCCCCGGGCGGCGAGTTGCTGATACGTCCAGCCCCTGATTCTCAGGGAAAATTCGTTGGCCCGGCTTCCGGCAAACGGAAGATGGGTGTGGGCGTCGACTAATCCGGGGAAACCGACGAGCCGGCGGGCGTCGAGCGTCACGGCCCCGCCTTCCGGCCGGACCGTTCGCCGGAACTCTTCCTCGGGTCCGACGAACACGATCCGGCCTTCGTGCCCGGCCAGCCAGGCGTTTTCAACCAGGCCGGCGTCGCCGAGGGCTTCCCGGCGCTTCGGGATCGGACCGCGACAGGTCGCGAGCTCCCGGCATCCGGCGACGACGCAATCGGCCTTGATCATGAGGATTTACGGAGTTGATGACCCTTGTTGCGAATGAAGGCCGGCGTGTCGAGGCTTTCGTAGTCGATTTCGGCGAACGCGCCCGGGTGGGGCGTCTTCGCCGCCGCCCGGGCCGCCGGCGAGGCGGCTTCGGGGATCCGGGACCCTTTCGGCTCGAATTCATA
The DNA here is from genome assembly GCA_964430165.1 of uncultured Eubacteriales bacterium. Lineage (GTDB taxonomy): Bacteria > Acidobacteriota > Aminicenantia > Aminicenantales > UBA4085 > JAAZPG01. Next base: position 7,545 of record CAYSGA010000027.1, on the reverse strand, counting down.
CGGCGGGGTATTCATCCGGACGGGGAAGGGGGGCGGCGTCTTCCGGAAGAACGGGTTTGTGTTCGCGGCCGAAGCCGCCGCTTCGGAGGCAGCGGCCGCTTCCTGATGAATCCCGGGCTCGAACCCGGTGGCGATGACCGTTACTTTAACCATTTCCTTCATGCTCGGATCGATGATCGCCCCAAAGATGATGTTGGCGTCGGGGTGGGCGAGGGTGTGGATCAGTTGGGCGGCCTTCTGGACCTCGTGAAGCGTCAGATCCTTGCCGCCGGTAATGTTGATCAAGATCCCTTTGGCGCCCTGGATCGTCGTGTCGATCAGCAACGGGCTGCTGATGGCTTTGTTGGCCGCTTCTGCCGCCCGGTTCTGGCCGGCCGCCAACCCCGTTCCCATGAAGGCCATGCCCATGCCCTTCATGATCGTCCGGACGTCGGCGAAATCGAGATTGATGATGCCCGGCGTCGTGATCAGATCGGAAACGCCCTGGACGGCCTGCCGGAGGACATCGTCGGCGATGCGGAAGGCGTCCTGCATCGACGTGTCCAGGGAGACGGTCTGGAGAAGCCGCTCGTTGGGGATGGCGATGACCGTGTCGACCGCGGATTTCAGGTCGGCCAGGCCTTCCGCCGCCTGCCGGGCCCGCAGGCGGCCCTCGAACTCAAAGGGCAGGGTGCAAATGGCGACGCAGAGGATGTCGAGTTCGGAGGCCAGGTTGGCGATGATGGGCGTGGCTCCCGTCCCCGTCCCGCCGCCCAACCCGGCGGTCAGGAAGACCATGTCCGAGCCCTCGAGGAGCTCGAGGAGCTTTTCGGTGTCTTCCATGGCCGCGCCTTTTCCCGTCTCGGGTCGTCCGCCCGAGCCTAGGCCCTTTGTGAGCTGCGGGCCGATCTGGAACTTGATGGGCGCCCGGCTGGACGTGAGGGCTTGGACGTCGGTGTTGACGGCGATGAAATCGACGCCGTTGATTCCGGCTTCGATCATCCGGTTGAGGGCGTTGCCGCCGCCCCCGCCGATCCCGATGACCCGGATCTTGGCGTTGAAGGATTCCTCCACCAGCTGAAATTTGAGTTTGCTGTTCTTGTCTGTGTTCATGGCGCCCTCCTAGTCTTCCTTGAATAAATCTTTGAATTTGGCCCATAGGCCGCGTTTTCGATCCCTGTTCAAGCCGCCCGGACCGGCCAGCCCGTATCCGTGAAGGAGAAGCCCGACGGGAGTGGCGAAGTCCGGGGTCCGGACCCGGTCCATGAGCCCGGCGACGCCGCCGGGGTCGCCGCGCCGGACCGGAAGATCGAAGATTTCCTCGGCCACGACCTCCAGCCCCTCAAGCAGGGCCGTCCCGCCCGTCAGGACGAGTCCGGCGTTGAGCGATTTTTCGAAACCCATGCGCTTGATGTCGTTGTCCACGAGCCGGAAAATTTCCTCGGCCCGCGGCTGGATGATCTCGGCCAGGAGCTGACGCGAAAGAATCCGGGGCTTCCGATTCTGGCCGATGACCGGGACTTCGATCGTCTCCTGCTCCCCGCCCGGAGGCGGGAGCGCGCAGCCGAATTTTTTCTTGATTTTTTCGGCGTCGGGGATGGCCGCCCGGAGCCCGACGGCGATGTCGTTGGTGAAGTTGTCGCCGCCCAGCGGGATGACGGACGTGTACCAGAGGCTCCCGCGCTCGAATACAGCCACTTCGGTCGTCCCCGCCCCGATGTCGATGAGGCCGACGCCGAGCTCTTTTTCGTCCAAGGACAGGACGGCCGCGCCGTCGGCGATCTGGGCGAGAACGAGGCCTTGAATGACGATGTCGGCCCTCTCGATGCAGGTCCGGAGGTTCTGGAGCAGGGTCACCGCTCCGGTGACGATGTGAACGTTGACCTCGAGCTTGATGCCGTTCATCCCCAAGGGATCGCGGATGCCGTCCTGCTCGTCGACGATGAATTCCTGGGGGATGACGTGAATGATTTCCCGGTCGGGCGGGATCGGGACGGCCTTCGACTGCTCGAGCACCCGGCGGATGTCCTCGCGGGTGATTTCCCGGTTCCGGCCGGACACGGCGATGACGCCCCGGCTGTTGAAGCTCTTGATGTGGGCGCCCGAAACGCCGATGAAGGCCGAATGGATCTCCTGGCCGGCCATCAGCTCGGCGTCCGTCCGGGCTTTTTTAATCGCCTCGGACGTTTCGTCGAGGTTCACGACGACGCCCTTGCGCAGGCCCCGGGACTCGGCCGTGCCGATGCCGATGACATCGATTTTGCGTTCTTCATTGATCTCGCCGATCAGGACGGTGACCGTCCGTGTCCCGATGTCGATGCCGACGATATATCCGTTTTTAGCCATCAGAGTCCCTCCTTCGTCAAGGCTTTCAGATAGATGCGGTCCGGAAACCGAAGGTCGACGTATTCCAGGGGTCCGGAATCGCCGGCCCAACGGTCGCGGCCGCTCAGATATTCGGCGATTTTCCGGGCGAATGATTCTGCCCCTAAACGAAGCCTGACGGGGTCGTCCCGGAACGTCAGGACGACATCGTCCGGACGGGTCACGTCGAGGGCGAGGACGCGGTCCTGCGTCCCGGAATCCAGGTCGTCCCAACAGGCCCAGGCCAGGTCGAGTTTGGCCTCCCGGTCGTCGGCGAACAGGCCGCCGTCGTGAATCAGGGGCAGCCGGTCCCGGTCTTCGGGGCGGGCCGGTTCGATCAGGACGTTATCGCGGCCGAGAAGAAATCCGTTTCTGCCGTCCAGGATCGCGGCCGGCCGGCGGGGAGTGATGTCGACCGCCAACGACGAAGGAAAGACTTTCCGGACGCGCGCTTCCTTGACCCAGGGGCAGGTTTCCAGGCCGGCTTTGACCCGCGCTGCGTCGAGCCGAAGGATGTTGCCGGCGGCCGCCCGCGAGGCCATCGGCCGGACCATCTCCCGCACTGCGGGGTCCGGGCAGCTGACTTCGGCGGAGCGGACGTCGAGCTTGTCCCAGGTGAGCAAAAATTCGTGCAGTTGGGCGAGGCCGAAGAAAAAAGCCCCCAGGCCGAAGACGACGGCCAGGATGTGGATGAAACGGAGCGGGAACCTGCGGGCGGTTTTTTTGACCCGGGCCGGGTCCGCGCTCCGCTGGAAGTGCATCGAAACGACGATTCCGGCCTCGCGACTCATGAATTTTTCTCCAGCAGGCGGATGAAGTCGGGGATGATTTTGTTGATGTTGCCCGCGCCCAGGACGACGACGATGTCGCCCGGCCGGACGATCTCCAGGAGAAGGGCGGGGATGTCATGGAAGTCCGGCGCGAACCGGACGTCTTTATGGCCGAACCGTAAGACTTCCTCGTAAAGCGCCCGGCCGGTCACTCCCGGGATCGGGTCTTCCCCGGCGGGATAAACTTCGGTCAGGACGACCGCGTCCGCCTGGTTGAAGGCCGTGGCGAATTCATCCTTCAAATGGGCCAGCCGCGTGTAGCGGTGGGGCTGGATGACGGCGATCAAACGGCGCCGCGGCCAGCCGAGCTTCGCGCCGTTGAGCGTGGCCCGGATTTCGGTCGGGTGGTGGCCGTAATCCTCGACGACCATCATGTCCCTGATGTCGGCCTTGAGCTCGAACCGCCGGCCGGTGCCGGCGTACCCGGCCAGGGCGCCCAGGATGACGTCCGGCGGGATGTCCAGGTCGTGCCCGACGGCGACGGCGGCCAAGGCGTTGAGGATCATGTGCGGACCGGGGACGTTCAGGCGGAGCGTCCCCATCTCCCGGCCTTTGTGGAGAAGAGTCGAAACGCTGGAAAACGCCTCGAAGCGCATATCCCGGGCGTGGAAATCCGCCTGGGCGGAGAACCCGTAGCTGATGATCCGGCGTTCGAGCTGGGGGATGATCGATTGGAGGTTGGCATCGTCCAGGCAGAGGATGACCGGGCAGTAGAAGGGAACCTTGTTGGCGAAACTGACGAACGCCTTTTTGATGTCGTCCACGCCCTTGTAGTGGTCCAGGTGTTCGGCGTCGATGTTCGTCAGCACGGCGATGAAGGGCGAAAGCATTAAAAACGACCGGTCGCTTTCGTCGGCTTCGGCGACGAAAAAGTCGCCCTCGCCGAGCCGGGCGTGGGCCCCGACGGTGTTCAACCGGCCGCCGACGATGATCGTCGGGTCGAAACCCGCCTTGTCCAGAACGGCGGCGACCATCGACGTCGTCGACGTTTTCCCGTGAGAACCGGCGACCGCGATGCCGTAGCGCATCCGCATCAGCTCGGCCAGCATTTCCGCCCGGGGAATGACCGGGATCTTCAGGCGGCGGGCTTCCCGGACCTCGACATTGTCCTCCCGGACGGCCGAGGAGAGGACGACGACATCGGCCCCGCGGACGTTCTCGCTTCGATGCCCGATGGAAACAGTCGCGCCCAAATCGCGAAGGCGCCGGGTAACGTCGCTGTCGGCGAGGTCGGACCCGGATACCCGGTATCCCAGGTTGTGGAGGACTTCGGCGATTCCGTTCATCCCCGTTCCGCCGATGCCGATCAGGTGGATGTGTTTGAGCTTGCGGTAGACGGTTTTTACCATGCGAATCTCCTACGCCCTCCGGGGCATCATGGTCAGGGCCAGGGCGGCGATCTTCCCGGCCGAGTCCTTCACGGCCAGGGAGGAGAGCGCGTTTTCCATCTCCGTCAAACGTTCCGGGTGGTCGATCATGTTCCCGAGGGTCGCGACGAAGCGCCGCGGCGACCAGTCGGACTCCAGGATGATGTCCGCCCCCCCCGCGTCGACGAGAGCTTCGGCGTTTTTGCGCTGGTGGTCGTCGGTGGCCTCGGCGAAAGGGACGAGAATGGCGGCCTTGCGGGCGGCGATGAGCTCGGCGCAGGTCGTCGCCCCCGCCCGGGCGATGACGAGGTCGGCCGCGGCGAATCGGTCCGGCATGTCGTCGAAAAAGGCCTCGACTACGGATTCGGGAAAACCGCTTTCGGCGTAGTTTCGGCGGACCTCTCCGAGGTCGGCTTTTCCGGTCTGATGAACGATCCGCAGGCGATCTTTCCACCGGTTGAGAAAGGGGAGGGCCGCCGTCACGGCGGCATTAAGGAAATGGGACCCCTGGCTTCCGCCGAAGACCAGGACGTCGAACCGCCCGTCATGGGATTTCCGCGGCAACCCGTCGAATTCCGGCCGGACGGGATTGCCCAGAAAAACTCCCTTTCCCTTGAGATGGACCAGGGACGCCTCGAAGGCCGCGACGGCCTTTTTGGCCCGGCCGAGCAGCCGCCGGTTGGTGAACCCGGGAACCACGTTTTGTTCCAGAAGGAGAATCGGGATCTTTAACCGGGAGGCGGTCAGCACGACCGTTCCGGAACTGTAGGAACCAACGCCGACGACGAGGTCCGGTTTGATCCGGCGGAGGATGCGGAAGGAGCGAATCAGGGCGAAGGGAAGAAGGGCCAGCCCTTTCAAGCTCCGGATCCCGCGCCCTTTCAATCCCTCGACCCGGAGGGCGATGAACGGCACGCCTTGGCGGGCCATCAAGGCGCGTTCCTCGTCACGGTCGCCGCCGATGAACGTGACTTCGAGCGACGGGTCTTTTTCCCGGAGCGTCCGGCCGAGCACGAGGGCCGGAAAAAGATGACCTCCCGTGCCGCCGCCGCAGATAACGACGCGCCGGGCGGTCACGCGGGCCTCCTCACGTCCCCCCCGCGTTGGGAGACATGCAACAGAATGCCGATGGCCAGGAGAACGCAGAACAAGGAAGACCGGCCGAAGCTGACCAGGGGAAGGGGAACGCCCTTGGCCGGAGCCAACCCGAGGACGACCGTGATATTGAGAAGGGCTTGAAAACCGAGGAAGAGGGTCAAGCCGGAGGCCGCGATCTGGCTGAAAAAATCGGGCGCATTCATCGAAATCTTTATGCCGCGCCAGACCAGGATCACGTAAAGGGCGATCAGAAGGAGCGTGCCGAACAAGCCGAACTCCTCCCCGATAATGGCGAAGATAAAATCGGTATGGGAGCAGGGGAGAAAGAACATTTTCTGGACGCTTTCTCCGAAACTCACGCCGAACAGGCCCCCGGATCCGACCGCGAGCTTGGATTGGGCGACCTGGAAATTCAAATTTTCGACGCTGGCGTTCGGGGAAAAGAAGGCCAGGAGTCGATTGACCCGGTATTGGGCGGAGAAAAGGTAGATCATCAGGGGGGGGATCAGCCCGACGCTCATCAGGGCGAAATGCTTTGGCCGGACCCCGCCCAGAAACAGGATGATCATACAGAGGGTCAGGATCAGAACGGCCGTCCCGAAGTCGGGCTCCCGGATGATCAGGAAGGTGAAGAGAAGAATCACGCCCATCGGGACGAGGAGGATGCGGAATTCGCGGATCTTTTCCCGCTTTCGGTCCAGATACCAGGCCAGGAAGAGGACCAGGCTGATTTTGGCGAGCTCCGAAGGTTGGAAACGGAATCCGGCGAGAACCACCCAGCGGTTCGTTTTAGCGATCGGGGGCAGGAAGAGGGCCAGGAGAAGAAGGCCGAAGGTTAACCCGAGCAGGCAGAAGACGACGGCCGGGCTTTTATAGAACGGCCGGCGGACGCCGAGGAGGATCATGATCAGGACGATGACAACGGCGGCCCCGGCGAGTTGCTGGAGGAAAAAGTACAGCTTCTTGTGGTAGGTTTGTTCGGCGTAAACTCCCGAGGCGCTCATGACCATGACCAACCCGAGGGCGATGAGGACGAGCGTCGTGTAGAGCATCGGCTTGTCCAACCCGTGGCGGCGAAAGGTTTCCATTGCCTTCACCCTCTCCCTCGTCCCGGTCGGGCGGCCAGTCGGCGGACTTCCCGTTTGAAGACCCGGCCGCGTTCCTCGAAGTCCTGGAACATGTCCCAACTCGTGCAGGCCGGCGCGAGCAGGACGATGTCGCCGGGGGCGGCCGCGGCATACGCGGTCCGGACGACTTCGGGGTATGTCCCGGCTTCGAGCAGGGGAACGGTCCCGGCGAGAGCGACCCGGATTTTCTCCCTGGCGGCGCCGACGAGGACCACGGTTTTCACTCCCCGCCGGACCGCCCGCCGGAGCGGACGAAAATCAGACCCCTTGTCTTTTCCGCCCAGGATGAGGACCACCGGCCGGGTGAAGCTGGCCAGGGCCTTCAGAGCTGCGTCCACGGTCGTGGCCTTAGAGTCATTGACGAAGGAAACGCCCCGGATCGTCGCGACCCGTTCGAGGCGGTGTTCAAGGCCGCGAAACCCGCGGACCGAGGCCCGGATCCGGGACGGGGCGACGCCGAGCAAGCGGGCGGCGGCCGTCGCGGCCAGGACGTTTTCCCGGTTATGGAGCCCGGGAAGCTTGATTTCCGAAAGCGGCAGGATGCGTTTTTCTTCTTTGTCGTCGCGGACAACTCGGCTGCCTCGGTAGCCCGAGACGACCCGGTCGGCGCGGCCAGCCTGGTTGTCGCAGACAACCACCCAACCGTCGCGGATGAAAGCGCCCCGGCGGACGGGGCGTTTCCCGCTGAAGCCGCAGACGTCGGCGACGGCCGTGTCCTTCCACGCCCAGATCCGGGCGTCTTCCCGGTTGAGGACGGCCGCGTCGCCCGCCTTCTGGCCG
>CAYSGA010000026.1:0-13325 GCA_964430165.1 uncultured Eubacteriales bacterium | reverse complement strand
TCCCCGACTTTCACCTTGGTGGAATCCCCCAACTCGGCGAAGGGGAGGTTCGTCCCCTCGACCTTGATCAGGGCGATGTCCGTGGCGGAATCAGTGCCGACGACCTTCGCCTCGTACTCGTCGCCGGAGACCGTGAAGACCGAGACCTTCTTGGCCTTGTCGACGATATGGTTATTGGTCAGGATATACCCGTCGGCGGAGATGAAAAATCCCGTTCCCTGGACCATGACCCGCGATTCCTGGGGGGCTTGGTTTCGCGGGCGCTGCTGGGGGGTGCCGAAGAAGCGGTCCCAGAAATCATCGAACGTGGGGTCCTGCCCCATTATCCCCGTTTCGACACGCTCGGCGTCGATGCGGACGACGGTCGGGCCGATCTTCTCCGATACGGAGACGAAATCCAGGTCCGGCCGGCCCTGGGGAGAATCGGCGAACAGGTTCGTCCCCAAGGGATTGGATTCCCGGGCGAGGAAACTTTTTGTCTCCGCTTTTTTCTCGGGCAGATAGACGAAAACGTAACCGGCCAGCATGATGCCGAGGACAAACGCGCCAAGCGCGATCCAGACGATTCTTTTCATCGAAAATCCTCCATGGGAAGTTGCCGTTCCCGCCGTCGATCGAACGCCAAAGATAACACAAACGACCGGCGGAATCAATCGAAGTCCGCTCGGAACTCCAGTATTCTTAATCCTTTACCTGATGGTCCGGGGCGGAAGCCCGTGAGAATCCGGACGCCCGCCTCCTTTCTCCAACGTTTAGCCGCCGCCGGCCGTTGCATTTTCGTTCCGCCCCGGATATCATCCTGAAGATGAAAAAAGGCCGGTTGATCGTCTTCGAGGGCATTGACGGAGCGGGGAAGTCTACCCAGGTCCGGATGCTCCGGCGCAAGCTTTGCGCTCGCGGCCGGAAGGCCGTCTCGTTCCGGGAGCCGTCCCGCGGCCGCTGGGGCCGGGAACTTCGGGCCAAGGCGAAATCCGAGGGATCCCTGACGCCGGTGGAGGAACTCGACCTTTTCATTAAAGACCGCCGGGAGAACGTCGCCCGGAACATCAGGCCGGCCCTGCGCGCGGGTAAGATCGTGATTTTGGACCGGTATTATTTTTCAACCATCGCCTACCAGGGAGCCAAAGGCCTCGACCCGGACCGGATTCGGAAGATCAACGAACGGTTCGCCCCCCGACCCGACCTCGTTTTCATTCTCGATTTGGGCGCGCCCGAAGGTCTGTCCCGGATTTCGGGACGCAAGATCCGGGACGTTCTTTTCGAGCGTGAGGCCTACCTCCGGAAGGTCCGACGCTTGTTCCGGACTTTTCAGGGTCCGCGATTCGTTCATCTCGACGGCCGCCGCGACAAGAGCGGGCTGGGGAGGGAAGTCCTGGCCCGGGCGCTGGCCGTCCTCGGAGGGTGATCGTTCATGTCGGCCGCGAAAAAAGTGTTTAAAATCAGGTTCCGGAAAATCAACCGGAAAAAAGCCCTGAAGGTCATTTTCTGGGCGGCTTTCGTCGGAACGGCGCTGCTGTTTGGAGCCGTTTTCGGGACCTACGTCGCGGTTCGCAAAACGCTCCCGGACCTGTCCGGCTTGGAGTCGTACGAGCCCGCCCTTTCTACCAAGGTGCTGGCCGACGACGGCCGGGTTGTCCGGGAGATGGGGACGGAGAAACGGACGATCGTCATCTATGACCAGATTCCCGTCGTCCTGCGCGACGCGATTCTGGCCACCGAAGATCCCCATTTTTTCAAGCACCGCGGCGTGGACATCCGGGGAATTCTCCGGTCGATCAAGGAGAACGCCTTCAATATCTTCCGCCGCCGCAAGCTCCACGGCGGAAGCACGATCACCCAGCAGGTGGCCCGCAAGCTGTTTCTCCATCCCATCCAAACGCTCCAGCGCAAGTTCGCCGAATGGTACGTCTCGATCCAGATCGAAAAAGAATACTCCAAGGACCGCATTTTCGAGATGTATTGCAACCAGTTCGAACTGGGCCCCGGGGCCGCGGGAGTCGAGGCGGCCGCCCGTCTTTATTTCGGCACAACGATCGGCGACCTGACGCTGGAGGAGGCGGCTTTGATCGCCGGGCTGTACCGCGGCCCGACGCTGTATTCGCCCTACCGGAACCCGGCGTTGTCGCTGGAGCGGCGCAACCACGTCCTGACCCGGATGGAAGAGGAGGGAATGATCACGCCTGCCCGGGCCGAGGAAGGCCGGAAAAAGCCGGTCATCGTTCTCCCCGCGGGAAGGGAGGACTATGATTTCGGCGGATATTTCTTCGAGGAGGTCCGCCGGGCGATCGTCGAAAAATACGGGGAGGACGAGCTCTACGCGGGCGGGATGAAGGTTTCGACCACTCTCAACGCTTCCTGGCAGAAATTCGCCGACGAGGCCGTTCAAAACGGTTTGCGCCGTTATGACAAACGGCACGGCTGGCGCCGGGATAAGGTCAATCTCCTCGCCGACGAAACGTTCAAGGCCTCGGGAAAAAAGCTCGAGGAATACCGGTTGAAGTCGTGGGCCACGCCGCGGCTCGGGCCCGGAGATATCGAAGAGGCGATCGTCCTGGAAGTCGGCAAGAAGGAAGCCCGGGTCAAGGTCAAGGATGATTCCGTCCGCCTGATCAACGAGGGCGCGGAATGGGCCGTTCGGAACAAGGCCCTGGACGCGATTCTCAAGCCGGGCGACGTGGTTCAGGTCAAGGTGAAATCCCGGGACGTGGGAAAAGGCGAGACCGTGGCGACCCTGGAGCAGGAACCCCTGGCCCAAGCGGCCCTCGTCGCCCTCGATCCCCGGACGGGTCAGATCAAGGCGATGGTCGGCGGTTCGTCCTTCCGCCGGACGCAGCTCAACCGGGCGACGCAAACGGCCCGGCAAGCCGGGTCGGCGATGAAGCCGTTTATCTACACGGCCGCCCTGGAGCACGGCTTCACCGCCGCCAGCCGCATCGTCGACGAACCGACGGACTTTCCCGATCCCTGGTCGGGGACGGTCTGGACGCCGAGGAATTACGACCGGATGTATAAAGGGATGATCACCCTCCGTCAGGGCCTGGAAGAATCGCGCAACGTCATCACGGCCAAGATTTTGGACAGCATTTCCCCCCAGACCGGCGTCGATTATAGCAAACGGTTCGGGTTGACCGGCACGCTTTATCCCTACCTCTCTCTGGCCCTGGGCACCTTCGAAGTCAATCTCGTGGAAATGGTTTCCGCGTTCGGCGTGTTTCCCAACAAGGGCATCCGGATCCGGCCGTTTTTCATCAACCGGGTCGAGGACCGGGACGGAAACCTCCTGGAGGAGCATGCGCTCGAGGCCGATGAGGTCATTTCGCCCCAAACGGCGTATCTCCTGACCCATTTGATGGAAGGGGTCGTTCAACGCGGCACGGCCGCGGCGGCGAGCGTGTTTCTCAACGATTCCGCCCTGGGCGGAAAAACGGGGACGACCGACGACTGCACCGACGCGTGGTACATCGGGTTTTCCCCGTCGCTTTGCGTCGGGGTTTGGGTGGGGAACGACGACAACACGTCCCTCGGCCGGAACGAAACCGGGGCCGTCGCGGCCCTCCCGATCTGGATGGATTTTTTCGGCCGCGTCCTTCAGGAAGCGAAGAACACGGCGAAAGAATCCTCGTCCGAATTTTTCCCGGAGGAATTCGAGGTTCCGCCCAACATCCATTTCTTCGCCATCGACCGCAAGACGGGACTTCTGGCCACCCCGCAATGCAAATGGCGGTTCATGGAAGCGTTTCTTGAAGGGACCGAGCCGACGCGGTTATGTTCGAGGCTGGACCATATCGCGACGCTCGACTATGACGGATCGTCCCGGGCCAGGGAAGAGCGCTGAACGCCCGGCTTTTCCCTTAGCTTATTTTTTCTTGACGGTTCCCGAGGATCCGGAGGCGCTCTTCCCCGGGGACGAACTCCGGGAAGAGGACGTCCGGGAGGACGAGGAACTCCGGCCGGAGACCGAACCCGATTTTGAGGAGGTCGAATCCGACGTCCGGTCGCCTTGGAAAATTCGATAAAATTTATCCCTCAAAAAGCCGGACAGAGACAAGCGTTTTCCGGAGTCGTCCCGGTCGACCCGGGACGAGGACGGGAACGGGATGATCTCCGCGGAGTCGCCTTCCCCGTTTTTGCGGATGCGGCGTTCCTCCGGTGCCCCGGGCGGTGAGCTCGGGCTTGTCCCGGGCCGTTCGATAAAACGCGCCGGCGAAGAATTGTCCGCGGGCGAACCAGTGTCTTTTTCGCCGCGGTCCGACCGGGGCCGGTCGGCCGGCCGGATCAGCCGGGGGGCGGAGGGCTGTTCGTTTCCGGTCAACGCCGTCGGGTTGTCTTTACGGATGAGGACCCCCCCGCGGCCGTCAAGCGGTTCCATTCGGAGCGACGTGTTCGGGTCGGGCCTGACGGTTGGACCGGTTTTCATCAATTGAATACGGCCGACCGACCGAAGTTCATCCGAACGCAGGGCCGCCCGGCCGACATTGGGAGCCTGGAGCTGGTCCTTCCGGATGACCGTTAAAGCCCTTGAATCGCTCGGATAATCGCCGTCCCAGCCGTGGCCGTAATAGTAGTTGTCGTAGATGACGCCGGGATAACCCCACCAGCTCATCGGCGCCCAGCCGTAATAGTAATCATTCCACCACCAGCTGACCCAGGCCGGGCCCCATCCGGACATGGGAATCCAGTACCAGCCGAAGCCGGCGTGCCAATGCCAGCGGCCGTAATGAAAAGTGCACCAGCCCCACGATTCATAGGGCACCCAGCACCAGCCGGACAACGGCAGCCAGGTCCAATGTCCCCAGGAATATGGCCGCCAGCCCGGGGCCATTCCGCCGGGGATCCAGACGAGCCCGAACGGATCGATTTCGACCCAATCGCCGGAGGCGTCGAGTTCGGATTCATATTCCGCGATATCCCCGGGAAGATGGCCGTGGGCGTCGGACCGGTAGACGAGAGCGGCGCGATCGTTGTTCCAACGATCGAACGCGTCGGAGGAGCCGGCAAAAAAATCCTTCGGACGGCCGTCGAATCGGCCGTCGGTCAAGGACAGTCCCTGGCCTTCCTTGACCAGGATCGATCCGTCTTCGGCGGCGGCCTCGACCAAACCTTCGAAAACGAGGATTTCGGTCCGTCCGTCGTCCCCGATGTCGACCCGGTAGAGGCCTTTCTCCAGAAAATAGAAGGTCGCTTTCGGCGTCAGCAATTCGACGTTCTTTTCCTCGTCCAGCGAACCCAGGTCGAGATAGAGATTCCCCGACCAATGGCGGAGGCGGATCAGGGACGATCCGTCCTGGGGAAGGGTTTGAACGTCGATTTTGGTGTTGTTGTCCAGACGGGCGAATTTGATGTTGCCGAAGGAGAGTTCCGCCCGGCCGTCGGCGGTGCCGAGCCGGTCGCCTTCGCTGATTGGGGTGTTGATTGTCGCTTCCTCGTACCCCAGGTCGGAGGCCCGTTGGAGAAAGATTCGGCCGTCGACGAAGCTCAAGCGGGCATAGGAGTACCACCCGCCGGGCTGCTCCCGGTCGGGTCGATCCTGGGGGACGGATTCCTGCCCCGAGGCGCAGACGCCCAAAACAAGGATTGCGGCGGCGATAAGTGCTGTCTTTCTCATCTTAATTCTCCTCGCAACCTCAGTAATAGCAAGAATTATACCAGTTGCCGTCCCTGGAGAGCCGGTTTTGGGAATCCTGATTCGTCCTGAGAAAGGGACGTTGTGTCCTCTGGCGAGGACTTCCCAAAGGAGGGGACTCAAAGGGGCCAAAACGGGCGCTGGACGTTGATGACCGGGGTGATTTCCTTCCGGGTGATGATCGAGATGTCGGCCCGGGTCTCCGGGGCGGGGCGGGTCCCCGCCAGCCGGCGAAGGACTTCTTTGACGGCCAGGGCCTGCCCTTCGATGTGGTATCCCCCCTCGAGGACAAGGAGCAGCCGGCCGCCGCAGGTCTCTCCGGCGAGGGTCAGCAGCTCGGAGGCCAAGCCGGCGAAACCCTCCCGGCCGACCTTCATCCCGCCGAGCGGGTCGCCGGCAAAGATGTCGAAACCCGCCGAGACGATGATGAATTCGGGTTCGAACGCCCGGGCGATCGGTCCGAGGATGTTCCGGTAGATGAACAAGTAGTCGCCGTCGGCCTTTCCCGCGGACAACGGAACATTGACGGTATACCCCCGGCCTTCTCCCGCGCCGATTTCATCCCGGCTTCCGCTTCCCGGGTAAAAGGGAAATCGATGCGTCGAAAAGAAGAGGACGTCGTTGCGGGAATAAAAAGCGTTTTGGGTCCCGTTGCCGTGATGGACGTCCCAATCGGCGATCAGAACCCGGCGGACGCCCCTTTTTCGGATCAGGTGTTCGGCGGCGACGGCGACGTTGTTGAACAGACAAAACCCTTTGGCCTGACTTCGCTCGGCGTGATGGCCGGGAGGACGGACGAGGGCGAAGGCGTTCCGGCCCTCTCCGGCAATGACGAAATCGGCGGCTTCGATCGTTCCGCCGGCGGCGAGGAGAGCGGCGTCGTACGACAGGGACGAGGTCGCCGTGTCGGGGTCGAGCTGAACATGCGCGCGCCCCCAGGTCCGGGAGAGAAAATCGACGTATTCGGGCGCGTGAACATATGCGATTTCGTCGGGAGACGCCGGCCGGGCTTCGACCCTCACCGGGGAGAAGTCCAACCCCGCCTCGAGGATGTCGGCGATCGCTTCCAGCCGTTCGGGGCATTCGACATGCCCCGGACCCATGAAGTGGTCGTTAAACCGCGGGTCAAGGAGAATCCCCGTGCTCATGGGGTCACTTGGCCGGGAAGAATTTCTCGATGGTTCTCGCCTCGGGTCTGGGCGTCAGAAGGGAAACGATGATCAGACTGCCGATCGAGACGATCAAGGCCGGGTAAATGAGCGGAATGCCCCACGGGTCTCCGTCCGGCACCCGGGAAGCGGGCAGGACTTTGGTCATGATGAAAAGGAAAACACAGACGACCGTTCCGCCGATGATGGAGGCGAGGCCTCCGGCCTTTGTCGCCCTTTTCCAGACCAAGGCGGCGACCAGGGCGGGGGTGACGGCCGCCCCGTAGATCGTGTAGGCGAACATGCTTGTTTCCAGGACGCTTTTCAACTGGGTGGCCATCAGGAAGGCGAGGACTCCGATGACGACCACCAGGATTTTTTGGAGGGCGACCAGGTTCCCGGCCCGGGCGTCTTTCTTGAAAAAGCGCTGGTAAATGTCGCGCATGATCGTCGTCGATTGGGACAGCAGGTAATTCATCCCCGTCGAGATGACCACGGCGCAGGCCGCGCCCAGAAGAAGAACCCCGACCGGGGCGGGGACGAGACTTCGGGCGGCCATCAGAACGACCTTCCCGCCCGCCTTCGGGACACTGAGGTCGATCTGGTTTTGGAGCTTGCTGTAGGCTAAGACGGCGATGATCACGACGATGGATTCGACGAAAATCGTCCCCAGCGTCCACCAGATGACGGACTTCCGGGCGTCCCGGGCCGACTTGGCGCTAAAGAATTTCTGGTACATGCTCTGGACGCCCAACAGCAGGAACAAGGTTGAAAGAAAATATCCGACGGCTTTCAGGACCGGATGGGCGCCAAACTGGCTGTTAACGGCGGCGAAATATCCCGGCGGCAGGGCCTGCTGGGCGGCCGGGAGGCCTCCGACGGCGAAATAGACGAACGGAACGGCCACGAGGCAGGCCAGGACGATGATGATCCCGTTGGGCAGGTCGGTGTACGCGATGGCCACCATTCCCCCGACCGCGGTGAACAGAATCACGAACGCGGCGGCGATCAGCGTGCCCAGCGGTTCGGATATTTTTCCGTCGGTGGCGACGTTCAGGATGAAGCCGCCGGCGACGAATTGATAGGATACGATCGAGATGAAGGAAAGGATGAGGGCGAGGGCTCCGAACAGCCGGGCGGCGGGACCGTACCGGACTTCGAGGATGTCCCCGATCGTGAATTGGCCGAAATGTTGGATTTTCCCGGCGAGGAAATAGATCAGGATGATTCCGACCCAGGCGCCGGCCGACAACCAGATGGCCGAAATCCCGGCTTTCGCCGCGAATTCCGCCCCGCTGATGAACGTTCCCGAGCCGATCCAGGTGCAGATCAGGGTAAAGACCATGATCTGCCATTTCAGGCTGCGGCCGGCGACCTGATAATCCTCCTGACTTTTGATTTTTCGGGCCCGGAAAAAATTCATCCCGGTGAGGACAAGCAAATAGGCGAGGATGATATAGAGATACAGCGACATGCCGCCTCCTCAAAACGTCGTTCCCACCGGACGAAATCACTCCGCCCTTACGGGGAAAAAGGCCGGGGACCGGAAACGGAGAGGCTATTATGCTTTATATTTCTTCCGGGGTCTAGAATATTTGAGTTGAAGGAATTTTCCGCCCATGACCAAAAGACGCTTCAAATCTCCCCAGGAACGGACATGTTTCAGCGCCCGGGGCGCCTTTTTAAGGAGGGATGTTTTGCGGGAACTGAACGACCAGCGCAGGACGAGCTCGCAGATTTGGGGCCAGGAGAGTTTGTCGATGAAAAGGGGAACGTCTCCCTGGGCCAGGGGGAGGGTGACGACCCCTTTGCGGTACGGCTTCGTCCAGGTGAATCCCAGGGGAAGAACGCCCATGTCCCGGGCGATTTTTTCCAGCGGGGTCCCCGGGTAGATGTGAAGAATGGCGACCGAGGTTTCGATCCGGCCGCGGTATTGTTCGATGATTTGAATCGTGGCTTGGGCCTCCTCCCACGTTTCGGTGGGATGGCTGAAAATCATGAAGACGTTGGCGACGATTCCGAGCTCCAGGCACCAGCCCGTGAGACGGTGAAAATCGGCCAGGTCGATCTGCTTGCCGACGATGTCCCGCCGGACCCGGTCCGAGCCGGCTTCGAGCCCGTAGGAAAGGTAATAGAGCCCGGCCCGCTTCATCTTCTCGATCAACTCCCGGCTCATGATGTCGAGCCGGACGTCGCACATGAAGCGGATGTCGAGGTTCCGGGCGATCATCAGGTCGCAGACGGCGTCGGCCCGTTTGGGACTGGCGTTGAAGGTGTCATCGTAAAAGAAGACGGCCTTGATTCCGTAGCGCTCCTTGAGGAGTTCGATTTCGCGGACAACGTTTTCCGGGCTGCGCATCCGGACGTGCCGCCCCCAGTTGATCGGCGTGGCGCAGAAGGAGCAGTTGAAAGGGCAGCCCCGGCTGGTCATGACGCTGATCGCGGGAAGGAGGCCGTGGCCGGGAACGTCGAGCTTGAAATTGTATTTTTCGAAGGGAACCAGGTGGAAGGCGGGGAAGGGCAGGGAATCGAGGTCGGCGATGGGTGGCCGCGGGGGATGGACAGCGATCTTGCCGTCCCTGCGGAGGACCAAGCCCCGCACATCGTCGAAAACCCGAAGGTCGCCGTTCGCTTGCCACAGCCGGCAGATCTCGAGCATCGTCTCCTCGCCCTCACCCCGGACGACGAGGTCGAGCTCGGGGATGTGTTCCAGGCAATCCTCAGCGGCCATCGAGGCGTGCGGGCCGCCCAGGATCGTGAGGGCGGCGGGGCGAGCTTTTTTTGCCAGGCGGACGAGGTGGAAGCTTTGGAACCGGTTTTCGGTCGTGATCGTCACGCCGACGATGTCGGGCTTGTCCGCCTTGATCCGGCGTTTGATATCGGCCCAGTCCATCCCCAGAATATCCGCCGGGACGATTTCGACCGGGATTCCTTCCCGTTCCAGGACCGCGCCGATGGACAGAAGCCCGAGCGGCGGGATCGAGGATCCCTTCGACCACCGCTCGGCGAAGTATCCGCCGGGGGGGACGTAGAGCTGGACCTTAGGCACCGGCTTCGGCCTCCGGCTTCTTGTCGAGTTTCATGGAAAAGATCCGGGTGACGTTCGGCTCCTCCATGGTCGTCCCGTAGATGTAATCGGCCACTTCCATGGTTTTGTAATTGTGGGTGATGATGATGAACTGGGTGTCGGATTTGATCCGTTTCATCAAGTCGAGGAACCGGACAAGGTTGGGCTCGTCCAGGGCGGCGTCGATTTCATCGAGGATGCAGAAGGGCGTCGGCTTGAAACGGAACAGGGCGAACAGGAAGGCCAGGCTTGTCAGGGATTTTTCGCCGCCCGAAAGGAGCCCCATGTTGGACAGTTTTTTTCCGGGGGGTTGGGCGATGACTTCGACTCCGCTGTCGAGCGGATTGGCCTCGTCGGTCAGACGGACTTCGGCTGCTCCGCCCTTGAAGAGGGTGACGAATAGATCCTGGAAATTCGTGTTGATCGCGGCCAGGGCGGAGAGGAAGCGGTCCCGGCTTTCCTCGTTGATCTGGGTGATCGCCTCTTGCGTTTGGGAGATGGAGGCCCGCAGGTCGTTGCGTTGGGCGATGAGGAAATCGTACCGTTCCTTTTGCCGGACGTATTCCTCCTCCGCCATCAAGTTGACGGCCTTGTATTTGGCCAGATCCTCGTTGGCGTTTTCCAAATCGGCTTCGACTTCGGCGGCGGTCGCGGCCGGCGCGCCCGGTTCCGGCTCCGGGACCGGTTCGGCTTTGATTTCCTGGAGGGTTTTCTTCAACTCTGTCCAGCAGGCCTCCTCGAGGTTGACCATGTCGCGCTCGATTTCCGCCTTGCGGACCTCCCAGGCCATCCGTTCGTCCTTCAAGCGGTCATGCTCCGTCCGCAGGTTCCCCAGGGACGCTTCGGCGGCTTCGAGCTCCTTCCGGGCGGTTGCGAGCCGGGCTTCGTTCTCGGCAGAAATTTTCTCCCGTTCGCCTTTTCGGGCCTGAAGGCCGGTGATTTTTTCGGCGAAGTCCGATACGGCATTTTTAATCCGGTCCTCCTCCTCCAGCGAGGAATGGATGCCCCCTTCGAGGGCGGCGATTTTGGACTGGGCCGCCTCTTTCCGCCGGGTCATCGCGAGAAGGAGATTTCCGAGGCTCTGGATTTTGGTTTCGAGAACGTTAACTTCGCCCCGGGCGGTGGCCAGACCGGTCGATTCGGTGTTTTGCCGGTCCTGGTGGCGGGCGAGCTCCCGTTCTTCAGCTTCCCCTTCGGCCTGGAGCGCGTTCTTCTCCTCCTGGAGCCGGTCGACCAGAAGGGTTTGAGCGTTCATTTTTTCCCGGAGGGTGGTCTTGTCCATGGCCAGAATCGCGAGTTCGTGGCCGAAGAGGGCGATATCTTCTCCGAGTTTGGACCGTTCGGCCTCGGCCAGGCTGAAATCCTTGTCGAGCTGGATGAGACCCTTTTCCAACCCGGCCAGTTGAACGGTCGCGCCGCCGATTTGATTCTCGAGCTCCTGCCTTTCGTTTTTTCGTTCCTCCAGCTCCCGGGCCACGGGGGCGATCTCCGCTTCCCGCAGGGAAAGAGCCCGGCCCAGGTCGCGGATTTCTTGATGCAAACCGAACAATCCTTCCCGGCGGGGACCGAGGGCCAGCAGCCCCGAGGACGAAAGGACGTCGCCGCTTCGGGTGATGAAATTCAGCCGGGGCCGGTCGAGCCACAACCGGACGGCGGTCCGGACGTCCTCCACGACGATGGCGTCCCGAAGCCCAGGCAGGCCTCCGGGGAGGCGCGAGCCCGGACGGAGGCGGGCTTTGAGCGTGCCCAGGACTCCCGGTTTCCCCATCAGGTCCCGGGCGTCCTCGTTGTCCGCCGTTTCGCCCAGAAGAAGATACCGCCCCTTGAGGGATCGGTCATCGAGCCCGCGGAGGATGTTCTCCGGTCTAACGACCGAAGCGCGCGATTCGTCCTTCCAAAAGACGTCGACCAGGTTTGCATCGGCCGCCTCCGTTTCGACCAGCTCGGCCAGCAGGCCGAGCGCCCCTTCCACGGGAGCGGTCTCGTCCGATTCGCGTTCCTTCACGGCGATTTTTTCGAGGGCCTGAAGATGGTGGGCATCAATGTCGCGGAAGTCCCGGAGGATTTGAAGTTGTGTGTCAAGGCCGGCGATCGCCTCCGTGGTCTCGACGAGCCGGTCGTGGAGTCCGGTCAGCCGGTCGCGGATCGTCCCGGTTTCCTCCAGAGCGGTCGTCCGCCGGGATTCGAATTCACGCAGGCCCTCGGCCTTGGCCTCGACCAGGGCCCCGGCTTCGGTTTCGCGGGCCTTGAGCTTTTCCTCCTGGCGGCGGAGGAGTTCGAGTTCTTTTTCGATTTTGGCCGCGTCGTTGCGGGCGCCCGTCCACTCGGCCAGTTTCTGCAGGTGATCGGACCGGAGCAGGTCTGTTTTTTCGAGAAGGGGGGAGATCCGGGCCGTCGTTTCCGCGAGCGTCTGTTCGAAGGATTCGATCGCGCTCTTTTTTTCGGCGAACGCCGCCGCCAGGACCTGCTCCTCCTCCCGGGTCCGCGAGCACTCTTCCTCGAGGCCGAGGATTTCGCGAAGCCGTTCGTCGGCGTCGGCCGCGGACTTGCGCCGGGTCTCCTCGAGGAATTCGCCGCGTTTGTTTTCGCGTTCCCGCTCGCCTTCGAACCGGGCAATCTGGGAAAGGATCGAATAGAGGTCCTCCTTCCCGTCCGTAAGCGACTGTTCGAGGTCCCAGACTTCTTTGCGTTTTTGGCTGACGGTCCGCTCTTCGGCCCCGAGCCGGGCCTGCTGGTCCCGCTCGCGGGCCGCCGCGTCCTCGTGACGGGACAGGATGTCCCCGTGGCCGGCGGCCAGCTGGGCGCTTTTTAACCGGAAGTGAAGCGAGGTCAATTCCCGGACGCGCTCGCGGAGACGCCGGTACCGTTCGGCCGCCCCGGCCTGGCGGGCCAGCGAATTCTTGGCTTTGGAGACTTCGGCGATGATGTCTTCCAGGCGGACCAGGTTCTGTTCGGAGTCTTCGAGCTTGTTTTCCGCCTGCCGTTTCTTGTCTTTGTAAAACGCTGTCCCGGCGGCTTCCTCGATCAAGGCCCGCTTTTCGACCGGTTTGGAGGTGACGAACGTGCCGATGGCCCCCTGCTCAATCACGAAGTAGCGGTTTTCCGAGATCGCCCGCTTCCAGAGTTCGTCCTGGATGTCCCTGAGCCGGACGATTTTTCCGTCCAGCCGGTACTCGGATTCCCCCGTGCGGAAAACGCGGTGGTTGATGGCGATTTCGTCTTCAGAGTTCCGGAGGATCAGGGAAACGTCGGCCATCCCCATCGGCGGCCGCTGGGTCGTGCCGGCGAAAACGGCGTCGTCGATTTTTTCGCCCCGGACGGTCCGGACGCGCTGGCCGCCCAGGACCCATTGGATGGCTTCGACGATGTTGCTTTTTCCCGTCCCGTTGGGGCCGATGATGATCGTGATGCCCGGATTGAAGAGAATTTTCGTCCGGTCGGGGCAAGTCTCGAATCCCTGGAGTTCGAGTCTTTTACTGAGCATGGA